>JBGSKU010000263.1:0-4837 GCA_041741055.1 Hyphomonas sp. | reverse complement strand
GGGCAGCCGCTCGCTGCACATCGCCATCAGCCTCCTCACCGCCTGGATCGCGGTGCAGATCGCCACCGCGAGCATGCGGCGCGGTTTCGTCTCGAAAACCATCGCCCTCTCGCTCTGGATCATCGCCGCGCTCTACATCGTCGGCTGGCTCGGCCCGGTCGGCGCCGGACTCGAATCGGTCGTGCTGCAGTTCGGCACCGCCGAAATCACGCTGCTCCGCCTGCTGACGAGTCTGGCCCTCGCGGCCTTCGCCCTCTGGCTCGGCTGGCTGATCGGCAATCTCGCCCAGTCCCAGATGCGCAGTTCGCCGAACCTGCCGCCTTCCGTCGGAGGTCTGCTCGGCCAGACGCTGAAGGGCGTCGCCATTATCATCGCCTTTATCGTCGCCCTGAACCTCATCGGCGTGAACCTCGGCGCGCTCACCTTCTTCTCCGGCGCCCTTGGCGTCGGTATCGGTTTCGGCTTGCAGTCGATCTTCTCGAACTTCATCTCCGGCGTCATCCTGCTGATGGAAAAGACGCTGAAGGTCGGTGACTTCATCGAGCTGCAGGGCGGCCTGTCTGGCCTCGTGAAGGAGATCAACTTCCGCTCCACCGTGCTCACCACCAACGACAACATCGACATCATCGTCCCCAACGAAGCCTTCATCAAGAACCAGCTGATCAACTGGACCCATGCCGATGCGAAGCGCCGCATCCATGTTCCGTTTGGTGTCGCTTACGGCACGTCGAAGGAACTGGTCGAGAAGGCCGGCCTCGAGGCGGCCGCGCGTCTACCCTGGACCTTCGACGATCAGGGCGAGCGCAAGCCGCAGGTCTGGCTCGTTCGCTTCGGTGAGTTCCGTCTCGATTTCGAGCTGATCGTCTGGCTGACAGATGAGGCGGTGCTGAAGCCGCAGAGGGTGATGGCGGACTATGTCTGGGAAGTCCATTCGGCGCTGGAGCGCCACGAGATAAAGGTCCCGCACCCGCAGCGCGACCTGTTCCTGAAATCGGCCGAGCCCCTGACCGTGCGGATCGAGAAGGGCGAGGCGGACGCGAAGGGCGACAAGGAATAATTCGTATCCGGAGTATACTGCCACGAGGCGTCTGCTCCCGGAATCGAAAGCGCCGCTCCCCCGGAGGGAAGCGGCGCAGCCCAAGCCAGACTGTGAGCGGGGGGACTCTCAGTCCATGGCCTTGACGTAATTTGAAGCAAACCGGCTCGAAGCGCGGCGCGCGTCATGCCAGGTTGTCAGACCAGCCTGCGTGATATCGTTCTCGAACCACTTGTACTCGAACGGCTCGGACGCGTTGCCCGCCGCATCATAGGTCACCGCCGACAGTTTCATGCCGCCGATGCTGACCGAGCGGTGAAGGTCGAGCCCCGGCTCATCGCCGGCCTGCTTAAACGTCGGGCGAGAGGGCTTGGCGTCGAGGATGGTCACGTCGATCCGCGCTACGTCCACGCCGGACTTCGTCAGCGCACGTTCCAGATCCTCGCGGACCCGTTCGCTGAGGTAGACGCCTTCGCGCTCGCCATAATCATCGGTGAGCTTCTCGGCGAACTTGTCACCATAGGTCACATTGATCTCCGCCGCCGCTGCGACCGGCGCCGCGACTGCAACAAGAAGGGCTGCCGCCAGAAAATGTTTCATCGCATCACTCCTGTCCAAGGCTGGAAACCGGCCAGCCGACCACCGGACACTACCAGTGATCGGCCGGAGGAAGAAGTCACGCCCGCGTGAGCGGCGCGCCTAGATGGTGTCGACCAGCACCAGTTCGGCCGAGTTGACACCTTCCAGCGTCAGCGTCTCGCCGCCCGAAATGGCTGCGCCATCGCGAGTCTTGAGCACCTTGCCATTGAGCGTCACTTCGCCGTCCGCAACCACGAGATAGCCATACCGGCCGTCCGGGAGCGTATAGGTCAGCGTCTCGCCGACCTTGATCGTGGCGCCGAGCACCTTGGCGTCCTGGTTGATGGTCAGGCTTTCGCCCTCTCCATCCCCCGAGGCCAGCACGGCCCAGTTGCCGGACCGGTCGCCCTTCGGGAACTTGCGCGCGCCCCAGTTCGGCTTGCCGCCGTGATTGCGCGGCAGGATCCACAGCTGGAACAGCTCGGTTTTCACATCCTCCGCATTCCATTCGGAATGCTGGATACCCGAACCCGCGCTCATCACCTGAACGTCGCCGGCCTCGGTGCGGCCGGTATTGCCGAGCGAGTCCTTGTGCGTGATCGCGCCCTTGCGGACATAGGTGATGATTTCCATCGAGTCGTGCCCATGAGGCGGGAAGCCGGTGCGGGGCTCGATCTCATCATCATTCCAGACGCGCAGGGCGCCGTGCTGGATGCGACCCGGATCGTAATATTGCGAGAAGGAGAAATGGTAGTGGGCGTTCAGCCAGTCATTGCGGAACCGGCCCAGCTTGTCGAACGGACGAATGTCAATCATCGAAGGCCTCCATCGGAAGGGTTGCTGTTGGCCGTCATATGAGCCGGGCCCCCGGGCGAGAGAAGGCGCTGGAACCGGTGACATTCATGCGCAACGTGCATGAATAGTGCGGCCTACGCGACAGCCCTGCGGCGAAATGGTAGGCAGCCAGCAAGGGAAGGCAGGACGGAAAGATGTCTGGGGACGACGGCTTCGAAGGCGAGATTGTGCTCGGCGAGCCCGCCAACCGATCAGCGCCGACCGGCATAGGTGCGCTGACAGCCCGGTTCGTGCGCTATGACGGTTGCCAGCAGATCACGCTCTGGCTGCCGCAGGATGGATATTCCGGATACGGCGCATTCCGCATCCGGGGCCCCGGCGGCGCGCGGCTGGAGGAAGAAGACGTCACCCGGCGGCTCAATGGCCGGGTGCAGATCCTGATCGATACCCATCCCTGGCCGCCGGGCGACTACGTGATCGAGATCCTCCACCGCGAAGGCTGGTCGCACGAACTCAGCCTGACGAAACTGGAGGCGGGCGTCGCCCCACCCATGCCCGAGCCTCCGCCGCCGCCCGGATCAAGCAGCGAGCCGATGGTCTACCGCGATGGCACCGGCAAGATCCTGCCTAACCATGACCTCGAAATGCGCGCCAAGGGCCTTGCCCGTCTCGCGGCCCGGTTCAGCCGGCGGCTCGAATTCGAGGGCAATTTCCGCGCCGGGACGATCATCTATATCGAAGGCGACATCCGCTTGCTCTTCTATCACGAGATGTGCGGCGGCGGCGTGCACTTCAGCATCGACATCCCGCCGCCGGAGAAATGGGAAGCTGCCACGGGCCGCCCGCTCGCCGAGCGCGATGACATCATTGCCTTCCTCGCCGAGGAAACGCAGCGCCGGCAGGCCCGGACATGGAACTACGTGATCCACGACGACCGGATCGACTTCGTGGATTAGCGTGGTGTGCGGATGGACAGACCGCCGAGCCGCTCGACCAGTGCATAAAGGAAGAGACCTGAACCGATCATCTCGAGCGATTCCTCGAACAGGATGATGAAGTCCACGGTCCGGTTCTGCAAGATTGCCAGATCGAGGTCTGGCTGGGCGGCCAGTATGCCTTCGACCTGCTTCGACTCGAGCAGTTCAAATCCGACGGCGCCGAGCACGTAAAGGAATCCGGCGAGGGCAAAGCGGATCTGGCTCGGCCGGTCGAGCCGGAGGAACCAGGGCAACAGAAGCACGGCCAGAATCACGAGACCGCCGAAATACGGAACCACCCAGGCCAGTTGCGGCAGCCAGCTGGCCTGGAACATCTCGCGCATCGGCGCCGAGACGAATTCATGGATCATCGTCGCTTCATCGACCGCCAGGAAAAGGAAGACGCCCCAGAGCACACCCCAAGGCAGCCAGTCCTTGAGGGCCGGCGGGGACAGGCGCGCCGTCAGTGCCAGAACCAGGGAACACGAGAGCAGCAGCAGCGACTGGACGTAGGCGGTGACATTGTTCTCGCCGCCGAAATCGAACATGTCCACCAAGCCGAACACGTAGGCCTTGCCGAACCCCCAGACCAGCGTCAGCAGGCCGCACTGGATGACGATCAACCCGCCGATCAGGAGGGCCAGCGCCTTCGCCACGCCGCGCGGCGAAATACCGACGGTCTGCCCGCCTGCTGCATCGAATGTCGTATCTGTGCTCATGTGCCCCGGGCTCCAAAACGCTGCCCAGGATGTAGTATCCGAGTGAATATTTTGCTTCCGGACGGCGCGGCAGGATCGCCGGGCTGCGGGCCTTGCCCTGACTCGCGGTGTCCGGCACACCGTGCGGATGATTCCCGGCATTGGTCTCGACGAAGCCCGCGCGCTGCTGAAACGCGTCTACGGCTATGACGCCTTCCGCGGCCTGCAGGAGGATGTGATCGCCGATGTGATGGCGGGCCGCGACGCGCTGGCGGTGTTGCCAACCGGCGGCGGCAAGTCCCTCTGCTACCAGATCCCGGCGCTGCTGCGCGAAGGGGTCGGCATCGTCGTCTCGCCGTTGATCGCGCTGATGGCAGACCAGGTGGACGCGTTGAAACAGGTCGGCGTGCGGGCCGAACGGCTCGACAGTTCGATGGAGTTCATGGCCCGCGCCGAAGCGCTCGACGCCGCCGCTCGCGGTGAGATGGACCTGCTCTACGTGTCGCCCGAAGGCCTCGGCACGAACCTGGCCGAGCGGCTTGCCGGCATGAAGGTCTCGCTGATCGCGGTGGACGAGGCGCACTGCGTCAGCCAGTGGGGCCACGACTTCCGCCCCGATTACCTGCGGATCGGCGAATTGCGCGCCGCGCTGGGCGGCATCCAGACCGTCGCGCTGACTGCAACGGCCGATGCCGAAACCCGCGCCGAGATCGTCACGCGTCTGTTCGCGGGCGTCGCCCCCGACACCTACC
>JBGSKU010000262.1:0-5765 GCA_041741055.1 Hyphomonas sp. | reverse complement strand
GGCGACCGTGAACGTGCCGAGGCGCGCATGCGGCGCAGAGCGGGCGGCAAGCTCCGGATAGATCCACGCGCCCCACATGTCGGCATTTTTCGCCGGGCTGAATCCATCGAGGAACCAGGCATCGGCACGCAGCACGCTTTGCGGCAGCATCTCGCTGATGTCGCCGAGATGCAGGATCAGGCGGAGACCGTCTTCCGGGAAGTGCAGCGTGCGGACACCGCGCACGGGGCCCGGCCATTGCGCAACCAGCTGGTCTGCCAATCCGGCGAGTTCCGGCCAGGCGCCGAGCGCGCGGCGCGCATCGTCCTGCCTTAGTGGATAACCTTCGAAACTGACGAAGGTGAGCTGCGCATCCCGCGCCGGACGATGCGCCCGCCAGAGCTGCCAGAGCGCGAGAAAATTGAGGCCCGTGCCGAAGCCGGTTTCAGCCACCGTGAACTGATTGCGCCCGTCCCACGCCTCCGGCAGACCGCAACCCTTCAGGAAAACCGTGCGCGTTTCCGCGAGCCCGTCCTGTGCAGAAAAGTACACATCGTCATGGGTTTGCGCGACGGGCGCGCCGTCTGCGCTCCAATTAATTATGGGCAAGGTCAGGAGGCGTGCCATTGAGTTCCCCTACCCCGGACCCCACCTGTTGAGTAGAGGCTGCATGCTGGGACGTTTCGTTCCATCGCCCTCCGTTGACTGAAGGGCCGCATTCCTTGCGGTTCACTGAAAGGAGACACTCATGGACAAAGAACACCTCAAAGGCACTGCGAAACAGGCAGAAGGCCAGATCAAGGAAACCGCCGGCAAGCTCGTCGGTGACAAGAAA
Source organism: Hyphomonas sp. (assembly GCA_041741055.1). GTDB lineage: Bacteria > Pseudomonadota > Alphaproteobacteria > Caulobacterales > Hyphomonadaceae > Hyphomonas. The sequence goes on along the minus strand of JBGSKU010000262.1, from coordinate 4,951 downwards.
CTGGAAGCCGAAGGCAAGCTCGACAAAGCCGAAGGCGAAGCCCGTAAAGCTGTCGGCGACGTCAAGGACGCGCTGAAGAAATAGGCCTGACAGGCCATTTCCGGGGCTGGGGCCCTGTCGCTGCATAAGTGCTATCGCGCACCACCCATTGCCGACTGCAACAAGCCACTCCACCTTCTGCCCGACACGGCGCATGAGGAATCCGAGATGAGCGAACTTGTAGTCACGCGCGAAGATGGCCCGACTGGCGGACGCTATCTCACGACCATTGATGGCCACACCGCCGAAATGACCTATTCGAAGGCTGGCACGACCCGTCTGATCATCGATCATACGGGCGTGCCAGATGCGTTGCGCGGCAAGGGCGCGGGCGTTGCGCTGGTCAAGCGCGCGGTGGAAGATGCCCGTGCATCGGGCGTGAAGATCATTCCGCTCTGCCCGTTTGCAAAAGCGCAGATCGAAAAACATCCCGAATGGCAGGACGTTCTGGCATGACCTCCGAAATCCGGCATGATGCTGGCCGGCGCCGCTACAGCCTCGTGATCGAAGGCGTGGAAGCCTATCTCACCTATGAGCGGCCCCGCCCCGGCGTGCGCCACATCACCCACACGATCGTGCCGGATGCCCTCGGCGGCCGCGGGATCGGCAAGAAGCTGGTGACCCGGATCATGGAAGACATCCGCGCGGAGGGCGAGACCGTGTCGTCCTCCTGCTGGTTCGCCACAGGCCTTATTGACAAGACGCCGGACTGGTCCCAGCTGCGCGCATGACACGCCTGCCCTTCTGGAAAACCAAGACCCTCGACCAGATGGACGAGGCCGAGTGGGAATCGCTCTGCGATGGCTGCGCCAAATGCTGCCTGCTCAAACTCGAAGATGAGGACACCGGCGAAATCGCCTATACGCGGCTGCACTGCAAGCTGCTGGATGCGGGCACCTGCAAGTGTTCGGACTATCCGAACCGCAAGCAGCATGTGCCCGACTGCGTGAAGCTCACGCCCGCCGGCATTGAAGAGCTGCGCTGGATGCCGAAGACCTGCGCCTACCGGCTTGTGAACGAAGGCAAGGATTTGCCGGACTGGCACCATCTGGTCTCGGGCGACCGGATGCGCGTACACACGCAGGGCCACTCCATCCTGGGCCGGACGGTTTCCGAAGAGACCGTGTTCGACGAGGACCAGGAAGACTGGATCGTCGACTGGGAAGGCAACGAGCCCTAGGCCGCAGGGGGATTCGAGAGCTTCGTGGCGCTGTCGCGGCCGCGAAGAAACGGTGCAGTCAGGAAGCGAACAAGCGCAGGCGAGCTCTCATCGGCCACCCAGCGATAGGCCCGCGCAAACGGATGACGCGATTTCCGGATGAAGTTCGAGTCGCGAAACCTTGCATAGACAACGCTCAGTGACAGCGCCGCAGCGGACGACCAGACGAAACGGAACGGATCGGCCGGCGCGGTCGGATCCCAGAGGTGGATGGCATAGAGCAGGATATTGCCGAAGCAGAAGGTGAACAGGCTCGTCCGCCCGAAGATCATCCAGAAGGATTTCGTGCCCATGCCCGACAAGCGGCGGATGGCCGTGAAGGCTTCCACGAAGAGCACCGTGGCCGTGCAGCCGAACAGCAGATAGAGCGGATGATTGGTGTTGCGCAGAAGGACGCGCACTTCCGGCAGGCCGATATTGTAGTTGCCGAGGATGAGCCAGAGCGCCGTGACGCCGAACAGGGCGGCGAAGGCGCGGCGGAGGGTCCAGCCCGGTCCGGACAGCAGGAATTCCCGTCCCGGACGCGCCTGCCATAGCCGGCCCAGCATCATGCCGAACACGACAAAGCCGAGACCATGGATCACGGACGGGCCGGTATGGCCGAGATACTGTCCGCCATAGAGGAAGGCTGAGAGGGTTTCCGAACCCGCAAAGCCTTGCAAGGGTGGCAGTTTCGAGATCAGCGGGAAGCAGAGCTGCACCAGCACGACCATCGCCACCAGCGGCGCGATACCCCGCGTCACGCTGACATGCACGAGCAGCGGTGCGGCCAGAAGCAGCATCGAATAGAATTTCAGGATATCCGTGAACGGCGTATCGCCGAGGAACAGCGCGCAGCGGATGAAATAGGTGAACGGCAGTCCGGCGGCGATGCACATCCCGGCACACGTCAGCACGTAGAGCAGCCAGCATTGCAGCGAACGGGTCAGAAGGCGCTGGGTGACTTCCACCTGACGCCCGGCTTCGTACTGGCGCGCATAGACGAGTTGCAGCATGCAACCGAAGAGGCAGAAGAAGACCGGCGGCGAGACACCCAGGAAGAACCGCAAGGAATAGATGGCAAGGCCGCCGTCGCCCATATTGGTCGCTGTCAGGGCATGCCCGATAATAACGAAAATGATCGCGACAGAGCGTGCGAGGTCGATCCCCAGATACCGCATGCGTCACTTCTCCAACCCTGTTTGGAGCAAGCCCTAGCAATATCGGCGCCAGCAAAGTCGCTGCCGCCGGGACGTCGCAACTAAACGGGCCCTTAAGGTAAACCGGCCTATCTGGCGGCATGGACGTCTTGCCCGCTTTCCTGTCCCATCTCGGGAACGAGCGCCGAATGGCGGTCAAAACGGTCGAGGCCTATGGCTCAGACCTCTCGGCCTTTTTCGGCTTCCTGCGCGGCCATCTGCGCGCCGAGCCGACACTGAAGGCTTTGGGCCGGCTCAAGGCGCGCGATATCCGCGCCTATCTCGCGGCGCGCCGGAGGGACGGCCTGTCGGATGCCTCGATCGCCCGGCTGCTGTCCTCGATCAAGGCGCTGTACCGTTGGCTGAGCCGTGCGCACGGAATCGAGAACGCCGAGATCGGTTACCTTCAGGGGCCCCGCCGACCGCCGCGCCTGCCCCGGCCCGTCTCGATCGAAGCGGCGAGGGACATCCTTCACGAAGCCGACACCGAGCCTGATGCCGACCCCTGGGTCGCCGCCCGCGATGTTGCCGTTCTGTCGCTGCTCTATGGCGGCGGTCTGCGCATTTCCGAGGCGCTCAGCCTGACGGGCGCCCACCTGCCGGCGCCTGAGCGGCTGCGCATCACCGGAAAAGGCGGCAAGGTGCGAATCGTGCCGCTGATCGCGCCCGTGCGCGAGGCAATCGATGCGTATGCAAAACTGTGCCCCTATGCCCTGACCCGGTCGAGTGCGCTGTTCCGCGGCGCCAAGGGCGGACCGCTCAGCCCACGGATCATCCAGGCGCGGATGCAGATGCTGCGCGGTATTCTGGGCCTGCCGGAAACGGCAACGCCGCATGCGCTTCGCCACGCCTTCGCGACGCACCTGCTCGGCAATGGCGCAGACCTGCGCGCGATCCAGTCCCTGCTGGGGCACGCCTCGTTGTCAACGACGCAAGTCTACACCGCTGTGGATTCAAGCCGGCTGCGCGCCGTACATGCCGCCGCCCATCCCCGGGCCTGATTTCAAGGACTGAGCGCTGCCGTGATCGCGTCGGCCAGCAGACGGCCCGCCGGTGTCAGGCGCAGCTCTGCACCGTGCATCTCTGCCCAGCCCTTTTCGGCGAACACATTGATCTTGTCCCTGGCGAGCGGCGCGCCTGCGACCGTTTCGATCCGGCGCAGATCAATGCCCTCCCCCGCCCGCAGGCCCATGGCGAGAAGCTCCCGGGAAATCTCGAGCTCTGTCAGCTTGGCGGCATTGCCCCAGCCATTCTGCAAGGCCTGGATATTGGCGATGTAGGGTTCGGGGCGGCGTTCCGCCTCGCTCGCATAGCGGCTGCCGCCGACCGTGATCCGGCCATGTGCGCCGGGGCCGACTCCGATCCAGTCGCCACCCCGCCAGTAGATCAGATTGTGCCGGGACTGGTGCTGCGGTGACGCGGCATGGTTGGACACCTCATATGCCGGCATTCCGGCGGCCTGCGTCAGGTTCTGCGTCAGTTCGTAAAGATCCGCCTGCGCATCATCTTCCATCGGCTTGATATCTCCGCGTCCGACAGCCAAGCCGAAAGGCGTCTTCGGCTCGAAGGTCAGTTCGTAAAGGGACAGATGAGGCGCGCCGAGCGCCAGTGCGTCCTTCAGCTCCATCTCCCAGCTCGCCGGACTCTGCCCGGGGCGCGCATAGATGAGGTCGATCGACACCGACGGAAACACTTTGAGCGCCCGGCTGACCGCCTCGGCAGCCGATACCGCATCATGATCACGGCCAAGGAAAGCGAGCGATGCATCGCGCAGCGACTGGACGCCGATCGAAAGTCGCGTGACCCCGGCCCGCTGCAGCCCCACCAGATCGGCCCGCAGGACGTCGTTGGGGTTAGCCTCCAACGTGATTTCTGCGCCGCGCTTGATGCCGAAGGATTCTGCTGTCGCCAGAAGAATCGTGCCCAGCTCGTCCGGCCGCAGCAAGGCAGGCGTGCCGCCGCCGAAATAGATCGTATCGAGCGCGCCATGATCCGGCATCCGGGGGCGGTGCGCGTGGATGTCTGCCGCGATGGCATCGACCAGCGGGCCGCTATCGCGGTCCTTGGCGGCGTAGACGTTGAAATCGCAATACGGGCAGATGCGGGTGCAATACGGCCAGTGCACGTAGAGCCCGAAGCCGAAGTGCGGTCCGAAAGGTGCAGGGGTCGCGGTCACGGCAGGAGCGCCGCCCGAAGTTTCTTCACCGCAGCGGCCCGGTGGCTCATCGCATGCTTCCGGTCCGGGTCCATTTCGCCGAACGTGATCGTCTCACCATCGGCCACGAAGACCGGGTCATACCCGAACCCGTGCGTGCCCCGCGGCGGCCAGACCAACTTGCCGTGCACATCGCCTTCAAACACGGCCTCACGTCCATCCGGCCAAACGACCGCCAAGGCACAGACGAACCGGGCTGACCGGTCGTCCGATCCGCGGGCGGCCAGTTCGGTCTCGACGCGCTCCATGGCGCGGTAGAAATCACGCGGCTCGCCCGCCCAGCGGGCGGAATAGATGCCC
>JBGSKU010000261.1:0-6337 GCA_041741055.1 Hyphomonas sp. | reverse complement strand
CAGGCGCTTTCGTCGAGCGCCTTGCCGATGACCTGCAGGCCGAGCGGCAGGCCGCTGGCCGATAGGCCCGCCGGCACCGCAATGCCCGGAAGGCCGGCCAGGTTTGCCGTCACCGTGAATACGTCGTTGAGGTACATCTCGACCGGATCGCCGGACTTCTCGCCAAAGGCAAACGCGGGCGACGGACAGGCGGGCGTGAGGATCGCGTCGCACGTCTCGAAGGCCTCGACGAAGTCCTGGAAGATCTTGGTGCGGACCTTCTGGGCGCGCAGGTAGTAGGCATCGTAATAGCCTGACGACAGCACATACGTGCCGATCATCAGGCGGCGCTGCACTTCCTTGCCGAAGCCGGATGCGCGTGTGCCCTCGTAGGTCTGAGTCAGATCCTTGCCATCGACGCGCGCGCCATAGCGCATGCCGTCATAGCGGGCGAGGTTGGACGAGGCTTCTGCCGGCGCCACAATGTAGTAGGCTGGCAGCGCATACTTCGTGTGCGGAAGGGATATGTCGACGATCTCTGCGCCAGCTTCCTTCAGCCACTTGATGCCCTGCTGCCAGAGCGCGTCGATCTCTTCGGAGAGGCCCTCGATACGGTATTCCTTCGGAATGCCGATCTTCATGCCCTTCACGCCCTTGCGCACATCCTTTCGCCAGTCCGGCGTCTTGATGTTCAGCGAGGTGGAGTCCTTCGGGTCATGGCTGCACATCACTTCGAGCAGGATGGCGCTGTCTTCGACTGTCTTTGCAATCGGACCGGCCTGGTCGAGCGAGGAGGCGAACGCCACCATGCCGTAGCGGCTGGCGCGGCCATAGGTGGGCTTGATGCCAACCGTGCCCGTAAACGAAGCGGGCTGGCGGATTGAACCGCCCGTGTCCGACGCCGTGGCGGCGAGGCAAAGGTTTGCGGCGACGGACGAAGCCGAACCGCCCGACGAGCCGCCGGGAGTGAGCCCCTGATTGTCGCCCTTGCGGCGCCAGGGGTTGATGACGTTGCCGAAATGCGACGTCTCGTTCGACGAGCCCATCGCGAACTCGTCCATGTTGAGCTTGCCGAGCATGACGGCGCCTTCGTCCCACAGGTTCTGCGTGACGGTGGATTCGTAGGTCGGGGTGAACTCGCCAAGAATGCCGCTGCACGCCGTCGTGCGCACACCCTTGGTGCAATAGAGATCCTTGATACCCAGCGGCGCGCCGTCCAGCTTGCCAGCCTTGCCCTTGGCGCGGCGGGCGTCGGAGGCCTTCGCCATCTCCAGCGCCTTTTCAGGCGTTTCGACGACATAGGCGTTCAGCACGCGGGCCTTCTGGATGGCCGCGTTGAAGGCTTCGGTCAGCTCGACCGAGGAAAACTGCTTCGAGTCCAGCCCATCCAGCGCTTCGGCGAGGGTCAGGGCGGTCAGGTCGGTCATGGGCTTTCCCTATCGTGGACGTCGCCTGCTAGCCCCCCTGCCGGAAAAGTTCAAGTTTCTGTGAGCGGCTTGCGGCGGCGCGCCGCCGGGCGCACTGTGCACGGCACAAAGCCAGCCTATTCAGGAGCTTTCTGCCATGAAAAACTTCATACTGGCCGCCTGCGCTGCGGTTGCCCTTGGCGGATGCGCCTCCGCACCCGGCGAACCCACCAAGAAAGGCATCGAGAAATACGCCGGCGATCCACGCCTCGGCGAAGAAACCAACAAGATATGCTTCACCTCAAGCATCGACGGCTTCAGCATGAACGACCGCGATACGGTGCTGCTGCATGATGGCAACAAGCGCTACATGGTCGAAGTGACCGGCACCTGCTTCGATCTGGAGAATGCCGAGTCGATCGCGCTCGACGATACCACCGGCTGCCTGACGCCGGGCGACTCGATCATCGTGGCCGAGGCATTCGGCGGCAGTTTCGGCTCCAAGCGCTGCATGATCCGCAGCATCTACAACTGGGACCGCAACGCCGAGAAGCCGGCGGAGACGCCTGAACCGGACGCACAAAATCCCTGAGGACCCGGCTGGCGCGCACACCGGCGCGTGCTAGACAGGCGCCATGCTTGCACCAGACGAAAGGGGCCGCGCCGAGGTTCGCACCTCGCCCCTGCACGGACGCGGATTATTTGCCTCCCGCCTGATCCCTAAGGGTGCAGTTATCGGCATCTATCCGCTGCTGATCCTCAGTCACGAGGACACGGCCACGCTGAAGTCCACGCGGCTGTACCACTACGTGTTCTACGTTGATGAGCGCGAAGACGGCGACATGCGGGCGGCTGTCGCCTTCGGGGAAATCTCGATGTGCAACCACAGCCCGGCCGCGAATGCCGAATTTGAAGTTGACGCGGCCGCGCAAACCGTGACCCTGACCGCGTCAGCCGACCTGCCGGCCGGCACAGAGATCCTGATCGACTATCAGGAGTTTGCCGAAGAAGCGCTCTGACGGCCCGCCGAAGTCAGGTGGGCGCTTCAGTTGCCCAAAGCTGGTACCAGGGTTCAAGCTCCGGAGGGATCTCCGACAGGAACGCGCTGTCGAGCGGGTACCGGGGCATGCAGTCCCGCACGGCGTTGAGCAGCGCCAGGCCCTGCTTGCGGTCTTTGGGTCGTTTGAGCGGATCGCGTGTTTCCTTGCCCGACATCCACAGCTTCTGGAGCGCGAACCAACGCGGGTCCGGCGCAACGATCCGGACGGGTGTGCCGTCCAGACAAGCCGCCACATGGTCCACAGGTACGCCTCTCAGAAGCCATTCCTGTTCCGGCAACGGTACGGGGCGTGGCTTGTCCCGTTTTCCAAGTGTCGCGACCCTTGAGGGCGCCACCAGGATCTCGACTTCATAGGCCTTGGAATTCCTGGCCTGGAATGTCCGCTCGGTGTTCACGGTAAAGGTTGGATCGACGGCTTTCAGCATGTCCCAGAGCAGGGTTTCCGGCTCCTCGGTCTGCTCGGCCGTCCAGGCCAGATCGAAATCTTCAGTTTCCGCAGGCGCTCCGGACAGGATGCCAGCGGCTTCGATGGCATAGGCCGCCATGGCATTGGTTCCGACAACCAGCAGGTGACTTCCGAACAGGTTCCGCCGGTCACACTCCCGCAAGATCGGCCCGGCCGCGCTCGACAGCATCGGCAATCGCATGGCACGGTACAGGCGCCCGCTCTCCTCCAGCGCGTTCCGGACGCTTTTGATCCGGGTTTGGGCCGCCTGTTTGGTCGTGCGGTAAGTCTCGAACTTTTCTTCTGCGGCCTCATCCATTCGCCCAAGGCTGCGGCCGTTTCCGCTGCGGTCGAAGATTTCGTAGAGATAGGTCTTGCCATCGACGATCTTGCGCCTCAGGTCATAGGGGAGGTTTGCCAGCTGGCGTTCGGCTTCGATCCAGACTTCATATCGCTGGCGCAGATTGATGAGCGTCCGGAGTTGCTCATCTGAAAAAGGCAGAACGGCAACCATGAAATTTATCCCACGTTTTTGGATGTTCTAAATATGTGGGATAAATTGATAAAATTCAATTGCCTGAACCGGCCATTTCGCTAGATTTCAGCGCTTGGGTCCATAAAATTCAAGGCAAAACAGAGTGCCAAACAAATACCAGGAGGAAACACCATGACCAACACGGTTCCAAAGACCGCGCTCCAGCTGCGCAGCCTGGCGAAAGCTTCAGGCGAACTGGAGCTTTCGCTCGCCGAAGTGCTCGTCCCCGAGCCCGGCCCTGATGACGTGCTGATCCGCGTCGAGGCCACGCCGATCAACCCGTCAGACCTCGGCCTGCTGGTCGGCGGCGCCGACATGAGCAGCGCCAAATCGTCCGGCACCAAGGAACAACCCGTCGTCACCGCCAACATCCCTCCGCCCGCTTTGCGGGCCATGGCCGCCCGTCTCGACCAGTCGATGCCGGTCGGTAATGAAGGCGCGGGCGTCGTCGTCAAGGCCGGCTCCTCGCCGGCTGCGCAGGCCCTGCTCGGCAAGATGGTCGCCGGCCTCGGCGGCGAGATGTATTCGCAATACCGGATGCTGAACGTCGCGCAGTGCCTTCCGCTGCCGGATGGCACGTCGGCCAAGGACGGCGCGTCCTGCTTCGTGAACCCGCTGACTGCGCTGTCTTTCGTTGAAACGATGAAGATGCAGGGCCGCACCGGCATCGTGCACACGGCGGCTGCGTCGAACCTTGGCCAGATGCTGGTGAAGATCTGCCAGAAGGACAACGTCCCGCTGGTCAACATCGTGCGCAAGAAGGAGCAGGCCGACATCCTCAAAGGGCTCGGCGCGAAATGCATCGTCGATTCGACCTCGCCGACCTTCATGGAAGACCTGATCACGGCCCTGGCCGAGACCAGGACGACGCTGGGCTTCGACGCCATCGGCGGCGGCCCGCTGGCGGGTCAGCTGCTGGTCGCGATGGAAGCGGCTGCCAGCCGCAACATGAAGGAATTCAGCCGCTACGGCTCGGGCCAGGAAACGCAGGTCTACATCTACGGCCGGCTCGACATGTCGCAGACAACCGTTCCGCCGGGCGTCGGCTTCGCCTGGAACCTCAGCGGCTACCTGCTGACCCCGTTCCTGCAGAAGGCTGGCCCGGAAGTACGTGCCCGTATGCGCCAGCGCGTGGTGGATGAACTCACAACCACCTTCGCCAGCCACTACACGGCTGAGATCTCGCTCGCCGAAGCGCTCGATCTGAAAACGCTGCAGGCCTACAACGCGAGGGCGACCGGCGAGAAATACCTGATCAATCCGAACAAGTAGTCGGCAATCCGGTCATCAAGTCAGTCGTCTGACATGATGACCGGTCCTGCAGGCCTATCGCTTCAGGTGTTCCATGCCCTTGATGGCACCGGGCTTGGCAACCGGCGCGCCGAGCTTCGGCTTCACCTTCTCCGCCTTGGGTTTGCGGACTTCCTTGTTGGATTTCTTTTGACCCTTGGCCATCGGTTCAGTCTTTCAATGACTGAGGCGAAATCGCCCCACCTCAGAAGTGGGGTGTTTCGCAGACGAATGTAAGCCGGTTTCGGAAGTCTACTCGACGGCCTTGGGCACGACGAAGAAGCCGTGCTCACTGCGCGGTGCGTTGGCCAGCACCTGATCGCGGATATTGCCATCGGTGACGACATCCTCGCGCATCGGCAGCTTCGTCTCGACCACCGAGGTCAGCGGCTCAACGCCTTCGACGTCCACCTCGTTCAGCTGGTCGATCCAGCCGAGGATGCCGTTCAACTCGCCCGCCAGCTCGTCGAGCCGCTCTTCCGGCACCGCAATGCGGGACAGGCGGGCAACTTTGCGGACGTCGTCGCGGGTAACGCTCATGTGGGCTCCTTGGGGGCGGCTCCTTTGGTCCGGCCCGATTACGCCATAGGCAAAGCCGCTTCAAGGCGTTATGTGCCCGCCAATGGCTGTTGTGGATCTGACTGACCTGCCTGCAAAGGGTGTCCTGATCGGACTCGATCCGGGCACCAAGACGCTGGGCGTGGCTGCAACCGACCCGAGCCGCATCCTCGCGAGCCCGGTCGAGACCATTGCCAAGGTGAAGCTGGCCCCTTCGCTCGCGCGCCTGTTTGAAATCTATGATGAGCGCCAGGGCGTCGGCCTTGTTGTCGGTCTGCCGCTGAATACGGACGGCACACAGGGCCCCCGGGTCCAGTCCGTGCGCACTCTGGTGTCAAACCTGCTCAAGGTGCGCGACATTCCGGTGGCCTTCGAGGACGAGCGCTACTCCACGGTGGCCGCCGACGAACTGCTCCGCGACCTCTCCTTCACCGAGCAGCGCCGCGCCGACCGGATCGACGCCATGGCCGCCGCGATGATCCTTCACTCGGCGCTCAAGCGGCTGGAAACCCCGCGATGACGGCGTTTCTCATCGCGCTGGTGCCGGTCGTGCTGATCGTGGTGCTGGGCCAGTTCCTGGCCCGCCGCGGCATGATCACGGGCGACGCCTTCCGCGCGCTCGACCGGCTGTCCTTCCTCGTCCTCTTGCCCGCCCTGATCGTGCGGGCGCTGGCCAATGCGTCTTTCGACGAAGCGCCCTGGCTGATGCTGGGCACCCTGCTCCTCGCGCAGATCGTGATGGCGCTGGTCGGCCTGTCGGCGCGCTGGTGGCCCGGCATCGAGCGCCCCGCCATCGGCACCATCGTGCAATCCAACGTGCGCTGGAATACGATCATTGCGCTATCCCTCGGGGGGCTGCTCTTCGGCAACCAGGGCATCGCCCTCGTCAGCCTTGTCGCCGCCGCGATGATCCCGATGGCCAATGTTATCTCGGTCTATGCCCTGATCAGCCATGCCGACCATCCGCCCGGCACAAGGCCCCGCCCTCTGCTGGCCATGCTGCGCAACCCTCTGGTCATTGCCTGCGTGATCGGCATTTCGCTGGCGAGCTTCCATGTGAAGCT
>JBGSKU010000260.1:0-4550 GCA_041741055.1 Hyphomonas sp. | reverse complement strand
CCGGGCGGTGCCGGTGGCCGAGGCGATGCTGGCCTGCGTGCTGGCCGACGCGAAACTGCGCCACCGGGGCCAGACCGGGCGCTGACACAAATCATTCATTCAACTTCCATCGCGGGAAATGGCGCGCTCTGCTAGGCAGGCCCGGGTTCAATATTTGCGTTGGGGGGAACCGGCGATGATGTTCGGCGGACTGGAATTGTTTGCGTTGCTGGGATTCATGATCGCCGCTTACTCCATCGTGGCGAATGACGCGATCCAGACGCTTGGAACGTTCCTGTCATCGAACAGCAAGGCGCCGTGGTGGTTTCTCTGGCTCTACGCCTGCTCGATCATCGTGGCGGTCATGCTCTACGGATATTTCGCGTTGCACACCGACATCGCCTATGGCCGGCTGAATCGGATCCCCTATCCTGAGACGGGCATCCAATGGTGGCATGCGCTGCCGCCTGCCGCACTGCTGGTTCTGACCCGGTTCGGCATTCCGGTCTCGACGACCTTCCTTGTGCTGACCATATTCACGATGACCGGCGGCGCAGCGACCCAGGGCGTTCTGGGCGACATGCTGATCAAATCAGGCGTTGGCTATCTCGTGGCCCTGTTGGCCGGCGGGGTTGTCTATGTGCTGGTTTCGAATTCCTGGGAACGCTGGATCCACTCCACACTGGAGAAGCCGATCCCGTTCATCTGGGTCGCGCTGCAATGGCTGTCGACGGCGTTCCTGTGGTCACAATGGCTGATCCAGGACCTGGCCAACATTTTCGTGTTCCTGCCGCGCAGCACCGTCACGAACGGCACCGACACCCAGGTGACGTTCGATCCCTGGCTCTTGGTGTTTGCAACCCTCGTGATGCTGGTGCTGCACGCTTGGATCTTTGCGACGCGCGGCGGCGAAATCCAGAAGATCGTCAACTCGAAGACCAACATCACCGATATCCGCGCGGCAACGCTGGTCGATTTCATCTATGGGATCATCCTGTTCGTGTTCAAGGAAATGAACGATGTGCCGATGTCGACGACCTGGGTTTTCCTGGGCCTTCTGGCCGGACGCGAAATCGCCATTTCCTATATTTCCGGCCTGCGCTCACGCCGGGAGGCCGCGTTTGACGTGGCGACAGATATCGCCCGGGCCACGCTAGGGCTTGCCGTGTCGGTGATTTTGGCCGTGGGCCTGCCCTGGCTGGCGACCGGACACATTCCCGCGCTCTGAAAACAAGAACCCCGGTGCGTTCTGCACCGGGGCCCCGTCATTCATCCGTAAACGGATGCTTAGAAGCGCACGACGCCGCCGATGGTGAAGACGTCAGCTTCGCTGTCGTCGCCTTCATAACGACCGACATCCGCGCGAACGCCGAACCGGTCGGTCAGGAAGAGCTTGCCACCGACGCCATAAGCGAGGCCGTCAACGTCTGCCGACGCGCTGCCGAGACCCGGCACGCTGGCATTGAATTCCGACGCGGCATAGCCGACTCGGCCGAAGAGTTCGAGGCGTTCGGTGACCGGCGCGCGCACGACGCCGAAGGCGCCCAGCGAGTTGTCGAGTTCGACCGTGCCGGGGCCGACATCTGCGTCGTCCACACCGATCGAGACTTCCCCTTCAGCGCCGAGATAGCGATTGAAGAAGTAAGTGCCGCGGCCCGTGAGGGCGCCCAGGTCTGCGCCGTCGGCGTCGAATTGGGTGTAGCCGGCGCTGAGTTCGACATTGCCCTGGGCAACGGCGATCGGGGCAGCGAGGATGGCGGCGAGTGAAGCGAGTGCAAGTTTCATATTTTTTCTCCGTACTCTGCGCAACTGCGCGCCGCTGAGGTAGCAACGGATTTGGTCAGCGCCAGCTTGCCATGCAGTAATGTGGATGTTTGGAAGTCCGCCTGTGGCCCGGGGAACACAGATTATGAAAGCGATTTAATCTTGAATCGCGCAACCAGCTACATCATGGCGAGGGCGGCGCCAAACTGTGACTTTTGTGAGAAAAGCGAGCGTCTCGCGCTCCTTAACAAATCCTTGTGTTTCAAGCGCTTGTGACACGTCCCAACCCAGATAGCCCTTGTAATACGGCTCATGGAAACCATGCGGGAAATATTCCAGCAGGCCATCAAGCGTGGGGTAATCGCCAAACTGCACACTGTCGGCAAGGATGAACGCGCCACCGGGCTTCAGTACACGGAATATCTCTGCAAGGACTTTCCCGCGCACCTTCTGGGGGAGTTCGTGGAAGAGGAAGATCGAGACAACGACTTCGTACGTCGCGGCCTCCAGCGGCATGGCTTCTGCGGCGTCATGGACGAGTTCGGCATTCGGCCAGCGCGCGAGGCGGGTGCGGGCCGCCTGCGTATACGAAGGCGAAAGGTCAAGCCCGGTCGCGCGTAGCCGGGGATAGACCCGCAGCACGCTTTCCAGGAAACGGCCATTGCCGCAGGCAACATCCAGAAGGCGCTGCGTGCGCTGGTCGCGCCCCTTCAGTTCCCTCGCGATTTCGGCAAGGGCCGCGCGGCGCATGGCGTCTGCGGTTCCGGAGAACAGGGCTTCGACCTGCGTGTCATAGAGCTCGGCGCTGTCTTCGGTGAACCAGCCGCCCGACTGGTAATGGAAATTCTGCAGATAATAGGCCGGGTAGCGGTTGGTGCCTTCGGGCACCTGCGCGCGAACTTCAGTACCGTCCCGGGCGAGGCGGCGGCGGTTCACTTCGGCAGCGTCCCGCAGGAAGGCGTGGGCGGATTTCAGCGCGGACGGCAGAGCCCTGAGATTGAGGCCGCGCGGCGCCGGATAGAGCCCGGCTTCCACATTGGCGCGGTCCTGCAGGAAGAGCTGGAAATAGGCCCTGCGCAGGGCGGCGAGATCCGGCCGGCCCCGAGAGGGGCGGAAATCGGGCTCGCCGGGACGGTCAAACCCACCGGACTGACGGCGAACGGCCTGCATCTGGGCGGCATACCAGGCCGAACGCAGGCCCTGCCCGGCCGCGTATCGCGCCCGGCCGGCAGTCTTTGCGGCGCGGTCCAGAAGTCCCATTTCCGGAATATGGAGTGCGCCCTCAGGTGCGTCCAGCCTTCACGCTCCGTTCAGGTTGGCCCGGGCAGATTGCTGGCCGATAGTGGCGCACCCTGTCCGTGACGCCGAAGGAGATGTGGTGATGATGAAGCTCTCGATCGCGGCCGGCAGCCTTGGCCTGATGGCGCTTGCCCTGCCGATGCAGGCCCAGGCCCAGTATGGCGGTTACCCCTACAACGATCCTGGCGTGCGCAATGTTCAGTGTGAACGCCAGAAATCCAGCGACTCGGCCGCCGGCACGATTGTCGGCGCGCTGGCCGGCGCGCTGATCGGCGGTGCCATCGGCAACGAGATCGCCGACGATGACGACCACGGCTATCGCCCTCGTGGGTACGGACGCGGTCATGGGCGATACTATGGCGGCCATCGCGGCCGCGATGACAATGACGGCGAAGTGATCGCCGGCGCATTGATCGGCGCCTTCGCTGGCGGCGCGCTGGGCAATTCGATCGCCAATGACACCGGACCGGACTGCCAGGTCGCCTATGCGCCGCAACGCTATTCTTCAGTGCCTCAGGGATCGATCCCGCGTTCGACGCAGGGCCTGTATGGCGGGCCGGAAGTGATGGGTACGCAAAGCCGCTATCCGGCGGCCTATCCGTCTGCCCCGAGCTATCCAGCCTATCCGGAAGAACCGCGGTACCAGGAACCGGCCCGCGATTGCCGGGTCATCCAGCGCGAGACGCGCCTGCCGGACGGAGACACGATCCGCGATCCGGTGACGGCCTGCTATGATGAACGCACCCGCGAATGGCGCATTCAGGACGGCTATTCCGACGACAATTACGGCTACTGACGCCGTGCCATGACCAGCCATTCCCGGTTGCCATCGCCGCCGGGAATGGGGCTGGGCTGAGGAGGCTGAGCCATCCAGCCTTGCCCGGCAAGCCAGGCGAGGAAGTTCTGCAGCGCTATTTCCGTCACCACATCATCGGTGACGAGTCCACCCTTGCCGACATTTGACGGGCCGACTTCAAATTGCGGCTTGAACAGCGCGATCAGGACGGCGTTTGGCGCGGCCAGCGTTAAGGGCACGGCCAGCACTTTTTCCAGCGAAACAAAGCTCAGATCACAGACGATCAGCTGCGGCGGCGCTGTGAGGTGACCGGCCGTGAGGTCGCGGGCGTTCAGGCGCTCGAACGCGGCAACACGGTCATCGGACGCGATCTTCTCATGCAGCTGGCCGTGGCCGACATCGACGCAGGTGACATGGGTCGCGCCCGCACGCAGCAGCACGTCTGTGAAGCCCCCCGTCGAAGCGCCAAGATCGAGACAGGAAAGACCTGCCGGATCAACACCGAACACCTCCAGCGCGCGGGCCAGTTTCAGGCCGCCGCGCGAGACGTAAGGGTGGGCCGCTTCGGACTGGATGGACGCATCGCGCGACAAGGTCTCGGACGCCTTGCTGACGACTTTTCCGTCCGCGAGAACGAGGCCGGCGGCGATGGCGGCCTGGGCGGCAGCGCGGCTGCCGAAATGTCCGAGGGCGACGAGCATGCGGTCGGCGC
>JBGSKU010000259.1:0-11484 GCA_041741055.1 Hyphomonas sp. | reverse complement strand
AAGATCGCGGATGGGACGGTCGGTGGCGCGGCCGGGATCGGCGAGGCTGATCGCCATGGCGGCCGATGCGGCGCGGCCGCTGAGCTCGCCTTCAAAGCGCGAAGCTGCAACGCTGAACAGGCCGGACCGGGCCCATTCGAGCACACCGAGCGTGCCGTACAGCACAAGCACCAGAAGGGTCAGCGCCAGAAGCGTCGGGACCGACTGCGAGGCCAGAACCCGGTCATAGACCTGGAGCATGTAGAGCGGACCGGACAGCATAAGCAGGTTCACGAACAGGCTGAACCCGCCGGCATGCCAGAACACCCGCCGCGAGGCGCTGAGGGCGCGGGCGAGTTCCGGGGAGAGCGATCTGTCGGCGGCGTCCGGTCTCATGGTGTCCGATCTAGCAGAATATTCCCCGCCTGTTCAGGCGATATTTCAGGCCGGGGTCTAGAGATAGTCCTTCAGTCCACGGTCTTTCAGCGCCTTTACGACGGCGCCGACATCTTGTGCGCGGTCCTTGCGGGTGACGAGGATCCGGTTGCCGTCCACGGCCACAACGAGGCCTTCGACGCCCACGAGAGCGACCAGATGGCCGTCTGCGGCGTGCACGAGACAATCCGGAGAGTCGATTTCAATAGCGGCAGGATTGTTCTGGTGGTTGGACACGGCGCCAATCATCGACCAGGTGCCGATATCGTTCCAGGCGCAGTCGAGCGGAGCGAGCACAGCGGCGTGGGCGGTGTGTTCCATGACGGCGTAGTCGATCGAGATCGACGGAGTTGCGGCAAAGGCATCCGCATCGAGCAGGCAGCGGACCCCGTTGCGGCTTGCAAGCGTCAGTGCCTTGTCAGCCGCTTCGAGGACGCCGGGCGCATACTGCGCGAGTTCCGTCAGCATCGTCTGCGGCTTGAACAGGAAGATGCCCGCATTCCAGCTGTAGAGACCGCTGGCGAGGTAGCTGGCGGCTGTCTCGGCATCGGGCTTTTCCTTGAAGGCCGCGACGCGCTTGACGGTTTCGCTGAGACGTTCGCCGGCCTGGATGTAACCGAAGCCGGTTTCGGGCCGGTCAGGGGCAATGCCGAACGTGGTGATGAGCCCGGCCGCGGCGGACGTCGCCGCATCACGCACCGCGCCGATGAAGACATCCGGTCGGCCGATATAGTGGTCGGAGGGCACGAGCAGGCCCAGCGCGTCAGGATCGCGCTCGCTCAGGACGCGGGCGGCCACGGCAGCAACTGCAGCCGTGTTGCGGCCCTGCGGCTCAAGCAGGATGGCGGCGGCGGTGACACCGATTTCGGCCAGCTGGGTTTCGATCAAGTCGCCGTAGGCGGCGTTGGAGATGATCACCGGCTCAGGATGAAAGCCCGGCTGGCCCTGAAAACGCTGGACGGTCTCCTGGAACACCGACTTGTCCGAGACCAGCCGGTGGAATTGTTTGGGGCAGGCCTGGTTCGAAACGGGCCAAAGCCGCGTGCCGGCGCCGCCGCACATGATCACCGGATGGATCGCCATAGTCGCGTTAACCCTGTTGACTGCCGTGATACCGAGAACGCGCCCAGAGCGCGCGCCATTTCAACGCGAAGGTTTGCAACATCCGCGCCGCAGCGCAAAGGCTGCGCGCGGCTCAGATTTCAAAGACCCCGCGCAGGGCCAGGAATTTCAGGATCTCTTCGGCGGCTTCTTCCGGGGTGCGGTCGACGGTATCGAGGCGCAGTTCCGGATTGAGCGGCGGCTCATAGGGGCTGTCGATGCCGGTGAAGTTGCGGATTTCGCCGGCGCGGGCCTTCTTGTAGAGGCCTTTCACATCGCGCTGCTCGGCAACATCCAGCGGTGTATCGACGTGGATCTCGATGAACTCGCCCTCCGCCATCAACGCGCGGGCCATCTGGCGCTCGGCGCGGAAGGGCGAGATGAACGAGACAAGTACGATGAGGCCTGCATCGGTCATCAGGCGCGCGACATTGGCGACGCGGCGGATGTTCTCAACGCGGTCGGCGTCGGTAAAGCCGAGGTCGCGATTGAGGCCGTGGCGGACGTTGTCGCCGTCGAGGATGAACGTGTGGCGGCCCATGCCGAAGAGGCGCTTCTGCAGCGCGTTGGCGATGGTGGATTTGCCCGAACCCGACAGGCCCGTGAACCAGAGCACGGCGGGCTGCTGCGCCTTCTGTTCGGCCAAGGCTTCGCGCGTGATATCCAGCGCCTGCCAATGGATGTTGGCAGCCCGGCGCAGCGAGAAGTCGATGAGGCCAAGGGCGACAGTGTCGTTGGTCTGCCGGTCGATCAGGATGAAGCTGCCGGTGAGACGGTTCTCCGTATAAGGATCGAATGGAATCGCTTGGTCCAGCGCCAGTGTCGTCACGCCGATCTGGTTCAGCTCCAGCGTACGCGCGGGCGTCTCCGCCATCGTATTGACGTCGATGCCATGCTTGGGTGCGTTGACCGTGGCTGAAACCGTCCTGGCACCGGATTTCAGGAAATAGCGTCGGCCGGGCAGCAGGGGCTTCTCGTTCATCCAGAGCAGTTTCACTTGGAACTGATCGGACACTTCAGGGGGCTGATCGCCCGCGGCGATGATGTCACCGCGCGAGGTATCGATTTCGTCGGCGAAGGTCAGCTTGACCGACTGGCCCGCCACAGCTTCGCCGAGGTCTCCGTCCAGGGTGACGATGCGGGTGACCGTCGTCTCCCGCCCTGACGGCAGCGAGCGGATCTTGTCGCCGGGTTTCACACGTCCCGAGGCGATCTGGCCGGAGAAACCGCGGAAATCAAGGTTCGGGCGGTTCACCCATTGGACTGGCAAGCGCAGCGGCAGGGTCTCGGCTTCCTTCGCGATCTCGACCGTTTCGAGATAGTCCATCAGGCTGGGACCGGAATACCAGGGCGTCTCGGTAGCGCGCTCGGTGATGTTGGTGCCAGCGAGCGCGGAAATCGGGATCGGGGTGATCTCGAGATTTCCGGGAAGGGCCTTGGCGAAATCGAGATAGTCCGCGACGATCTGGTCGTACACGGATTGCTTGTATCCGACGAGGTCCATCTTGTTGATGGCGAGCACCAGGTGGCGGATTCCGAGCAGCGTGGCGATGATCGAGTGGCGGCGCGTCTGGGTAAGGATACCCTTGCGCGCATCGATCATCAAGATTGCAGCGTCTGCGGTCGAAGCCCCGGTCGCCATGTTGCGGGTGTATTGTTCGTGGCCGGGCGTATCGGCCACGATGAACTTGCGCTTCTGGGTCGCGAAGAAACGATAGGCGACGTCGATGGTGATACCTTGTTCGCGCTCCGCCGCAAGACCGTCAACGAGGAGGGCGAAATCGATATTGTCGCCCTGTGTGCCATCCCGTTTGGAATCGGCTTCCAGCGCGGCGAGCTGGTCTTCGAAGATCATCTTCGAATCGTAGAGCAGGCGTCCGATCAGGGTCGACTTGCCGTCATCCACCGAGCCGCACGTGATAAAGCGCAGCAGAGACTTTTGCTCATGCGCCTCCAGATAGGCGCCGATGTCCTCGGCGATGAGATCGTCGTGCAGGCGCATCAGAAATACCCCTCCTGCTTCTTCTTCTCCATCGAGGCCGCCTGGTCCTTGTCGATCGCGCGGCCTTGGCGCTCGGAGGTCGTCGTCAAAAGGATTTCCTGGATTACGTCGTCGAGCGTGGTGGCCTCGCTTTCAACGGCGCCCGTCAACGGGTAACAGCCGAGGGTGCGGAAGCGGACGGACCTTGTGACGGCCTGTTTCGCGATTTCTGCCGGCACGCGGTCATCATCGACCATGATCAATGTGCCGTTCCAGTCAACGACCGGGCGGGGCGCCGCGAAATAGAGGGGAACCAGCTCGATTCGCTCGCGGCGGATGTATTGCCAGATGTCGAGCTCGGTCCAGTTGGACAGGGGAAACGCGCGCAGGCTTTCGCCCTTTTGCAGGCGGGTATTGTAGAGGTTCCAGAGTTCCGGGCGCTGGCGTTTCGGATCCCAGCGGTGACCGGCGGTGCGGACCGAGATGATGCGCTCCTTGGCGCGGGATTTTTCCTCGTCGCGCCGGGCGCCGCCGAAAGCGGCATCAAAGCCATATTTGTCGAGGGCCTGTTTCAGCGCGACGGTCTTCATCACGTCGGTATGATAGGCCGAGCCGTGGGTGAACGGGCCGACACCCTCTTTGACCCCATCCTCGTTCATGTGGACCAGCAGTTCGAGGCCGAGTTCCTTCACTTTGCGGTCGCGGAACGCGATCATCTCCCCGAACTTCCAGCCGGTATCCACATGAAGCAGCGGGAAGGGCGGCCGCGAGGGGTAAAATGCCTTCAGCGCCAGATGCAGCATCACGGCCGAATCCTTGCCGATCGAATACAGCATAACGGGCTTTTCGCACTCGGCGGCGACTTCCCGCAGGATGTGAAGGCTTTCGGCTTCGAGCCGGTCGAGGTGGGTGAGTTGGGGCAAGGTCACGCGTCCATTAACTTGGTGGTGTCCGTTAGCCCGCCTTTCCCTCTATGGAAAGGCGGCCATGCGGCACGGTACCTTCCCTTCAGGAAAACTAAACCATCGCGGCCGGCCGGGAGGTTCCTGAAACGGCCTCATTGCATGTCATAAATCAACATAAATCGTCATTGTGCAGCCAGACTCGCGAGGTTTATGGAAACCATCATTCGCTGGCGGGGCGAAGCGTTGGAGTCGATCAGATGTGCGGAATTGTGGCGATTGCAGGTAAGGCCCAAGTGGCGCCCCGGCTCGTAGACGGGCTGAAGCGGCTCGAGTATCGCGGCTATGACAGCGCCGGCATTGCGGTGGCCTGGGACGAGGGCATCGAGCGGCGCCGCGCCAAGGGCAAGATCCATTTCCTGCAGGCGCGCCTACACGATGACCCGGTGGAAGGCTTCACCGGCATTGCGCACACCCGCTGGGCGACGCACGGCGCGCCGAACGAGACCAACGCGCACCCCCATATGGCCGGCGGCGTGGCGGTCGTTCACAACGGCATCATCGAGAATTACCGCGAACTGCGCGAGGGGCTCGAGGCCAAGGGCCGGGTGTTCGAATCGGAAACGGACACCGAAGTGATCGCCCAGCTCATCGCTCAGAACATGGCCGAGGGTATGGACGAAGTGGCGGCCTTCGGAGAGGCGCTGAAACACTTTACCGGCGCCTTTGCCATCGCCGCGATCTTCGCCGACAAGCCGGACCTTGTGATCGGTGCCCGCAAAGGCTCGCCTCTGGTGCTCGGCTATGGCGAGGGCGAGATGTATCTGGGCTCGGACGCCATCGCGCTTGCCCCTCTGACGCGGGACGTGACCTATCTTGAGGAAGGCGACTGGGTCATCCTGACCAAGGACAGCTTCGACATCCGCAACGTGCGCGGAGACCGGGTGAACCGGCCGCGCGTCACCTCGGCGGTCAATGACGCCCTGATCGAGCGCGGCGAGTATGACCACTTCATGCTGAAGGAAATCCACGAGCAGCCGGAATCGCTGGCGCGCACGATCCTTCCCTATATCGATCAGAAAACGCAGGCCATCGACGTGAACCAGGTGGCGGCCAGCATCTTCGCCGAGGCAGACCGCGCCGTCGCAATCGCCTGTGGCACGGCCTACTATGCGGCCTTCACCGCCAAATACTGGTTTGAACAGATCGCGCGCCTGGCCTTCGAGCCGGACATTGCCTCGGAGTTCCGCTACCGCCGGCCCGTATTGCCCACGAGCGGCTTCTCGATGTTCGTCAGCCAGTCCGGCGAGACGGCCGACACGCTGGCCGCGCTGCGCTATTGCCGCGAGAACCGCAAACCCGCCATCGCGGTCGTGAACGTGCCTGAAAGCTCGATTGCGCGCGAAGCCGGCAGCATTGTGCCGACGCATGCAGGCCCGGAGATCGGCGTTGCCTCGACCAAGGCCTTTACGGCGCAATTGTCCGTGCTCGCCGTATTGGCGCTGTCAGCGGCCAAGGCGCGCGGTCACCTGTTGCCGGGTGACGAGATCAAATACGTGAAGAGTCTTCTGGCCTTGCCGCGCAAGGTGACCGAGGCCCTCGAATCGGCGGCGCAGATCAAGGATGTGGCCAAGGCGATTGCACACAAGCGCGACGTCTTGTTCCTTGGCCGGGGGCGGTACTATCCGCTGGCCCTCGAAGGCGCGCTGAAGCTGAAGGAAGTGTCCTACATCCATGCTGAGGGCTACGCCGCTGGCGAACTGAAGCACGGGCCGATCGCGCTGATCGAGAAGGGCCTGCCCGTCGTTGTCGTGGCGCCCTACGACGAGCTGTTCGAGAAGACCATTTCGAACGTAGAGGAGGTGCGCGCGCGCGGTGCGATGGTCATCCTGATTTCCGACGATGCGGGCATCCAGGCGGCCGGCAGGCGGGCCGATCATGTGATCCGTCTGCCGGATGGGGATGCCATCTCGCTGCCGATCCTGTCGGCTATCCCATTGCAATTGCTCGCCTATTACGTCGCACTGGTGAAAGGCACCGATGTCGATCAGCCGCGCAATCTTGCGAAGTCTGTAACGGTCGAATAAGCCGGACCCCAGAGGTCCGGAGATTCGAGCACGTGTCCAGCCTGTCCACCGCCGAGATTGGAGCACGTGTGGCGCAGATCCTGGATGCGGAAGGTCCGAAAATCGGCAAGGAGCTCGCTTGGGCGCTGGCGGATATTCCGGTGCTGCGCCTCTGGCAGGCCTGCTTTCGTAGCCAGTCGTTCCTGATTTCCCACTTTGCGAGCTATTATCTGCGTTTCGACATCACGCGCGATGACCAGGTGCGCCTCAGCCCGTCGATCCTGCGTGACTTCCTGTCATTCACGCTGTTCGGCTTGCCGGGCCAGCGCGAACAGATGATCGAGCGGCAAGGCCAGCTGTCGAACATGCACCGCGAGGTAAGCCGGGAGAAGATCGCGATTGCGCAGGCCGCCATGCGGTCGGTGTTTCTCAAGCAGTCACGCGAAGTGCGCAGCCAGGTCTGCGCCTTCATCGCGGGCGACCTGGCTTACTTCCTTGCGCATAATGAACCGCGGGAGCATTCGGCGAGCGGCGAGATGGTCAAGGGCTCGGACATCGACATCGTCGTGATCATGCAGGACGGCCTGCCCGAAGAGATCAAGCAGCAGTTCGAAGCAGAGCTGAAGACGCTCAAGTCCTTTTACCTGCGCCACCCCGACTACCGTCACGAGCTTGACTTCATCTGCAAGCGCCAGTCGGTGATGGAGCGGCAGTTCGGATATATCGACATCCACGACAAGATCGCGAGCAAGATCGCCTGGGAATCGATGTTCCTCGCAGGCTCGCTGACGCTCTACATGGAAATCCGCGAGGCGATGTCGCGCACCGGCGTCGACAAGCTGATCGAAGCCGACTTCGATCACGCCCTGCGCGATCGTAAGAATGCCATGCGCCAGCTCATGAACGTCCAGAGCGATACGCTCGACGACGAAACCCGCTCGCTGTTCTACTTCTCTCAGGAACGGGTCGAGTTCAGCTGAACACCCAAGTGTTATGGAAGTGGGCGTGGCAAGCTCGACCGGCGCTTTCCCAATAGTTACAGTCCGTTGCGCTGATACAATTTGCTATCTTTGCGAGAATTTTTTCCAATATATGATTGAAAGTTGTGGTTGTCTGAGTTATCGTTCAGCCCAGCGAAGCGAAAATTAGTATTGGGGGGAAAATGTACTCGAACAAGCGATTTTTTGGGGACGCCATTGTTGAAGGTAACCCCGCCTTCGAAATCCCGCCCGTTCCCGATCTTCCTGCGGAGTCTTCCGACCTTGCGATTTGCATATGTTGCCTGGGTGAACCTCATGTCCGTAATTCGCAAGGTCAGGGCGCCGCGATCGACAGCATACAGACTGGGGATTCGCGCGGCGACGGCGCTGTAATCGCAGGATTGCCCTCTTTCGACAGCTTTCAAGCCGGGCTGCATTTGATCCGGTTCGGCGTGCGCTGGCAGCCGGATGAGAATGGCGTGACCAACGTGACGTTCGCATTCAAGAGCTTTTCGACGCCGGGACAGATCGCAGGCTTTACGCGCTTTAATGAGGCGCAGATTAACGCGACCCTCGATGCTCTTGCTGGTTGGTCCGACGTTGCGAACATCAATTTCATTCGGGTCGGGAGCGGTGCGAGCGGTGATGACGCCTATTCGAACAATGCGACGATGCTCTTCTCAAATTACAATGACGGTTCGGGATTCGCTGCGGCATTTGCATATCTTCCGGGCTCAGACGCCGCGAGCGCTTTTGAAGGTGACGTCTTCGTCAACACCAATGGCCAGAGCTATAATACCGACCCCACGTATCTTGGTTATGGTCCCCTGGTTCTGGTACACGAAATCGGGCACGCAATTGGATTAGCACATCCCGGGCCATACAATGCCGGGCCCGGCGTCACGCTTTCCTATGCCAACAACGCCGAATATGCTGAAGACAGCCGTCAATACTCGGTCATGAGCTATTGGGACGCCAGTGTGACCGGCGGCTCCAGCGGTTTGTATGCGGCAGCACCCTTGATGGATGACATCATGGCTGTCCAGCTGTTGTACGGAGCCAACATGGCGACGCGTGCCGGCGACACGATTTATGGGTTCAACTCGACTGCCGGACGAGACTGGTTTTCCGCCACTTCAAACGGCACGCCTCGCAATGTCGTGTTTGCCGTTTGGGACGCAGGCGGTAGCGACACCTTTGATTTTTCGGGCTACACTCAGGATCAGACGATCGACCTGCGCGCGGGCGCCTTTTCAAGTGTGGGTGGCCTGCTGGGCAATGTGTCGATTGCAATTGGCGTGATGATTGAACAAGCGATCGCCGGTTCCGGCGCCGATACAATCATCGGAAACTCGGCGAACAACCTCATCACGGGCGGCGCCGGCAACGATTTAATTGATGGCGGTCTTGGTTTTGACGTCGCAATATATAGCGGGTCGCGGTCAGCTTACACGATCTCGGAAGCCAATGGCGTTATTACGGTATCAGGCCCCGACGGCAGCGACACGCTGCGCAACATTGAGCAGCTCCAATTCTCGGATCAGACCTATGCTGCGACGTTCTATAGCGGACCACTCGATCTTTCGGGGGACTGGTTCGACAACACGATTACAGGTGGAAGCCAGAACGACGTTCTTTCTGGTAGCGGTGGCCACGACACGCTGATCGGCCTTGCGGGAAATGACATTCTGGACGGGGGTGTCGGAAATGATATCCTTGAGGGCGGTCTCGGCGACGACACGCTCACGGGCGGCACAGGCATCGATTCAGCTGACTACACGACGGCGTCGACCGGCGTCACTTTGGATCTCGGCGTTTTAACGGCGCAGGCGACTGGTGGAGCGGGGACTGACACGCTCTCGGGGATCGAGAACGTCCTCGGGTCGGCTTTTTCGGACACGCTAACGGGTACGGCATTGGAAAACAGCCTGTTTGGCGAAGCTGGAAACGACAATCTGTTCGGTTTGGGGGGAAGCGATTTCCTGGAAGGCGGCCTGGGCAATGATACTTTAGACGGGGGTGAGGGGGATGACTGGCTTTCGGGAGGCCTCGGCGACGATGTGCTGAATGGAGGTGACGGCGTCGATCTCGCGGACTTCTCAGACGCGACTTCCGGCATAACGGTCAATCTCGACCTTGCCGGGGTCCAGAACACCGGCGGCGCAGGAAATGATACGCTGATAGGCATCGAAGATTTGATTGGTTCGGCCTTCGCGGATTCGGTCACGGGCACGATATCAACAAACAGTCTGTTTGGCGAAGCTGGAAACGACGATCTGTTCGGCTTGGGCGGAAGCGATTTCCTGGACGGTGGCCTAGGCAATGACAATCTGGACGGGGGCGAGGGCGATGACTGGCTTTCGGGAGGCCTCGGCGACGATACGCTCTCGGGCGGCGCGGGCGTTGATCTGGCTGACTTCTCCGACGCGACTTCCGGCGTCACCGTCAATCTCGACCTTGCAGGGGTCCAGAATACCGGCGGCGCAGGAAATGATACGCTAGCCAGTATCGAAGATCTGCTCGGGTCGGCTTTTTCGGACACGCTGATTGGCGCCTCTAGCAATAACCGCATCTTCGCGGGCGAGGGTGATGATCGGGTGGTTTCTGGCCTTGGCGACGATTTTGCGGATGGAGGGGATGGAATCGATACATTAGATTTCACAGGCGCAGAAGCGGGCATCAGCGTGTTCCTGTATTACAGCGGGAGCTGGAACACTGGCCAGGGCAATGACACATTTATCAACTTCGAGAACGTCGAAGGTAGCCGGTTCGGCGACACGATTTATTCTGGCTTCTCGGCAGGTGTGTTTGCCGGAAATGACGGCAATGACCTGTTTGGCGTCCTTGTGGTCGCGGTTGGGCAACACAGGTTTGATGGCGGAGATGGAATCGACACGCTTTCAATTACATCCGGGTCATTGGGCATTACGATCGATTTGCGACGAGAGACTTTACAGGTTGCCGGCCAACATCAGATTCTGATTCAAAACATCGAAAATCTGATTACCGGAGATCTCAACGATCAATTGTTCGGGACGAACGGAAGCAACCTTCTGATCGCCGGCGGCGGTGATGATTTGGTCTGGGGCGGCGGTGGCGGCGACCACATGGATGCTGGACTCGGCATCGATACACTGAGCTACGAAAATTCAGCCGCTGCCATTGACGTCAATCTTGCAACTGGCGTGGGGAGTGGAGGTGACGCACAAGGGGATAACGTTTTCAACTTCGAAAACGTTATCGGATCGTCTTTTGGTGATGTTTTAGCTGGCGATGGTTCTGCAAATCGGCTCGACGGCGCAGAGGGGGCCGACACAATGGCAGGTGGCGGCGGCGGCGACATCTACGTTGTCGACAACGCCGGCGACATCGTATCAGAATCTACGGGCGCCGACATTGACCATGTGGTTGCCTCGGTGACTTATGTTTTACCCGAAAATGTAGAATGGCTGAGTCTGACAGGCGGGGCTGCCCTGTCCGGAACGGGTAACGCCCTCGCCAACATATTGTGGGGAAATTCCGGAAACAATGTGCTCGCGGGCGACGACGGTGACGACCGTTTGATTGGAGGGCTGGGTGCTGACGTGCTCGATGGGGGCAATGGTTTCGACATTGCAGACTATTCGGGTGCTGCGACAAGTGTTCATGTGTCCCTTCTACTGGGGAGTGGCATTTCCGGCGAAGCCGCGGGAGACCAGCTTGTAAATATCGAGCAAGTTGTGGGATCCAGTTTCCACGATACGCTCATAGGCAGCAACAACAACGACACATTGAACGGCGGCGACGGCTCGGACTTCCTTGATGGCGGCGAGGGCAATGACGGGCTTGACGGCGGTTCAGGGGACGACACTCTGGTTGGCCGCGCGAGTCTGGACACGCTGTCAGGCGGGGATGGCAATGACACGGTTTACGGCGGGGATGATGCGGACACGCTGAACGGGGATGGTGGCCTGGATTTCCTCGATGGCGGCA
Organism: Hyphomonas sp.; assembly: GCA_041741055.1. Lineage (GTDB taxonomy): Bacteria > Pseudomonadota > Alphaproteobacteria > Caulobacterales > Hyphomonadaceae > Hyphomonas. The sequence goes on along the minus strand of JBGSKU010000259.1, from coordinate 68 downwards.
ATGGCAATGACACGCTGTTTGGCGGTCTTGGTGCGGATACGCTTGTGGGCCGGTTTGGTAATGACGTG
>JBGSKU010000258.1:0-6773 GCA_041741055.1 Hyphomonas sp. | reverse complement strand
CGGCACGCCCAAACGGCGCTCCAGCGCCGGCACATCGATGCGCACGCCGTCGCGCTCGGCGAGGTCGATCATGTTCAGCGCCACCACCATCGGCCGGCCCAGCGCGCGGACCTGGAGGATGAAGTGCAGCTGCGTGCGGATGTCGCCGGCATCAATCAGCACCAGCAGCCCGTCAGGCGCCGGTTCATCCGGATTGCGCCCGAGAATGGTATCGACCGATACCCGCTCATCCAGCGAACGCGTCGTGAAGCCATAGATGCCCGGCAGATCCAGCAGATCGACCGCATGGCCCGCCGGCGTCGTGAACATGCCGTGGCGGCGCTCCACCGTCACGCCGGCATAGTTCGCCGTCTTGGCCCGTCCGCCGGTCAGACCATTGAACAGCGTGGACTTGCCACTGTTGGGCGCCCCGACCAGCGCCAGCCGAACCCTGTTCACAGCGATTGATCCACGTGGATGGCGCGCGCTTCCTCGCGGCGCATGGCAATGATCCGCCGGTTCAGCCGGATCGCCAGCGGCTGGCCCGCCAACGGTCCGCGCGTCAGCAACTGCACATCGTCGCCCTCACAGAATCCGATCTCGCGCAGTTTCGCGGCAAGATCGGCCACCCCGTCATCGATCGAAACGATGCGGGCGCTCGCGCCTTCGGCCAGTTGATCCAGATTCATGGTGCCATTCCTCGTGGAACGATCCCTGAGGCTTTTGCGAATGATTTGCAAGTACGTAATCGCCGCAGCTCTGCCAAAGTCATGTGTACCGGACCGGCCGGACCCGGGACCGATGGGTTGTCTGCTTCCGGTCCGCCACCGACGGCAACTGGCCCGTGACCCTGCAACGCGCGTGTTCAAGACCGTGGACAGTATCTCGGGTTTGTGTGGCGAGTTCGCTAAGTAAAGCGCCGCTGAAGCGATCCATGCCCCCGCAGGCGAACTCAGCATGAGCCCGATTGCAGACATCGGAAGCATCACCAAACAAAGCTCGAAATCTCGCACTTGAGTCGATAATTAGAACGTGTTCTAAAATTACCGGACAAGCAGTGGAGGAAACCTTGTCCCATAACAATCTGTCAGTCGTCCGGAGATCCATCCTTCCGCGAGCCGGAGACAGTTGGGCGTCAATCGCGGAGCGCGAGCTGCCCAAGTTGAAGACTGCAGATGCAGTTTCGAGACTGCAGAGCTGGAACCTCCATGTCTTCATGCGTGCGCCCGCGCCCGAGGGCAGCCCCCGTGCCGGCAATCCGATCCTGCCCAGCGACGTCATCTTCATCGAACCGCCGCTGGCTGCCGTATGAGCAGCGCGGTCATCCAGCATGTCCAGATCGCGGCAGCCCATGACGGCATTGCCGAATTGATCGTCACGCTCGCCTTCGAGAATGGCGGGCGCTCGCTGGTGACACTTGATGAGTACGCCACACGCAAGCTGATGGAATCAACTGGCGCAGACCAGCCGGAAAAGCTTGCCGGAACCAGTTGGGAACATGTGCGCGATGCGCTCGCTGCCTCATCTGCCCGCTTCCTCAAAGACCAGACACAAGACCAAAGGGAAACGCCCCATGTATGATCTCATTATCCGCAATGGCACCGTCGTCGACGGCGCCGGCCTGCCGGGCTATCAGGCCGATGTCGCTGTCGTTGGCGACCGTATCGCCAAGATCGGCAAGATCGCCGAGACCGCAGCCAAAGAAGTTGATGCAAGCGGCAAGGTCGTCGCGCCAGGCTTTATCGATCCGCACACGCATTTCGATGCACAGCTCCTTTGGGATGGCGCCGCAAAGCCCGCGCTTTCGCACGGTGTGACCACGATCGTTCCTGGAAATTGCTCGCTTTCTCTTGCGCCGCTGAAAGCGGACCACCGCAAGCGCCTGGTCGGCATGTTCAATCAGATTGAGGAGATGCCTTACAAGGCATTCCGCGAGGGCGTCGTCTGGGACTGGGAAACTTTTTCGGAGTACATCACCCGCATCCGCAAGGGGCTTGCAATCAATGTCGCCCCGCTTGTCGGTCACAGCGTCATCCGTCTCTGGGTCATGAACAATGCGGCGACCGAGCGCACAGCGACGGACGAGGAGATCGCCGGGATGCAGGACGTGCTGCGCGAGTGCCTCGATGCGGGGGCGCTTGGCCTCTCGACAAGCTATGTCGACATGGACGAAACGCTACAGCCTGTGCCGAGCCGTTATGCCGATGCGCGCGAAGTTGACGCGCTGGCGGCTGTTCTCAGCGAGTATGGCCGCATGCTCCAGATCGTGCCGGAATTCTATGATCCCGACCTCACGATTGCCCGGCTCGACCAGCTGGCTGAGTTGTCAATCAAGTACCAGATCCCGACCACGTTCTCGCCCTTGTTCGTCAATTCCGACAACATGACCGCTGTCGACAAGGTCATGAAGCGCGTGGACGAGCAGTTCGCTCGCGGCGCCCGTGTCTGGCCGCAGGTGCAGACGCGCCCCATCGACATCTCGTTCAGTTTTGCCGTGCCGAGCTTGCTCTTCATCCGTTTCCCGGGCTGGTACAGGGTCATGCGCTTCGGCACGCCGGAAGAGATCAAGGCGCATTTTGCCGATCCGGACAACCGCAAGGCCAGGGCCGCCGAAGTCTCCGATTTCAAGGATCTCTGGCCGCGCCTCATCCTGCGTCAGGCGAAGACAAAAGCGAACCTGAAACTTGTCGGCAAGACGCTGGCAGAGATCGCTGAGTTGCGCGGCGTATCACCGGTCGAAGCGATGATAGACATTTCGGTCGAGGAAGATCTTGATGCGCATTTCCTCGCCGCAGACATGGGTCATAACAATGACGACAAGGTCGTCAGCCTGCTGAATCATCCGCGCGTTCATATCGGCGCGAGCGATGGCGGTGCGCATATCCTGTCGTTCTCGACTTATGGCGATACGGGCTATCTCTTTGCCCACTTCGTGCGCGACCTGAAGCGGATGCGGCTTGAGGATGCCGTCAAGAAGATCACCTCCGACACCGCCTCGATCTGGGGCATTCCGGAACGCGGCCTTCTGCAGCCGGGTTATATCGCTGACATCGCCGTCTTCGACCCTCAGACGGTTGACCGCGGTGTTGAGAAGTTCGTGCAGGATGTTCCGGGCGATGGCAGCCGATATGTGCGCGACTCGCAGGGCGTCGATACGGTCATCGTAGGCGGCGGCATCGCCTGGTCGGCCAGGGATGGCTATCAGGATGCACGCGGAGTGGTTCTACCCGGCGCGCGCGCAGATCACCCGGAACGGGTTGCAGCCGAATGAATTGGCCTGGAGTGAAGCAGCGCCGGGTCGCTGCAAACGGGATCGAACTCAATATTGCAGAAGCCGGGGAAGGCCCGCTTGTCCTGCTTTTGCATGGCTTTCCTGAATCCTGGTATTCCTGGCGCCACCAGTTCGATCCGATCGCAAAGGCCGGCTATCATGTGGTCGCGCCGGACATGCGTGGTTATGGCCAATCCGACAAGCCGCACGAGATCGAGGCCTACAATCAGGTCGAAGTCCGCAAGGATATCGTCGGCCTCATAGATGCGCTCGGCTATGATACGGCGGTCGTTATCGGCCATGACTGGGGCGCGCCAACCGCCTGGGCCACTGCGCTGCACCATCCAGACAAGGTTCGCGCCGTCGGCGCGCTCTCTGTGCCCTTCATTCCACGCTCACCCGTGCCGCCAATGGCTGCCATGCGGGAGATGTTCAAGGGTCAGTTTTTCTATCAGCTCTACTTCTTCGAACCGGGCATCGCTGAGGCAGAGTTCGAAGCAGACATCCGCACGGCGTTGAAGAAATTCCTCGTATTGGGAGGTGGTGAGACGGATCTCACGACTCTTCCGGAGAGGGGCCCGGATGATGACATGTTTTCCGGCCTGCCCAACCCCGAAACGCTACCGTCCTGGCTAAGCGAAAGCGATCTAGATTTCTACACGGACGAGTTCACCCGCTCTGGTATGCGAGGTCCGCTCAATTATTATCGCAATCACGATCTTGCCTGGAAGCTTACGGAAGGCGGGCCTGAGCAAATCGATCAGCCGGCCTTTTTCCTTGCAGGTCTGAAGGATGGGGTCATCCTGATGGCCGCTGAAGCCTACCAGGCGATGCCGGCTTTTGTGCGCGACCTGCGCATCAATGAGCTGATTCCGGGCATCGGCCACTGGACCCAGCAGGAAGCCCCCGAAAAGTCGAACGAGATCATCCTCCGCTTCCTGAGGGAGCTGGATGGATGAGTGAGGATATTCTCGTCATAGGTGCTGGAATTGGCGGATTGTGCACGGCGCTGTCGCTCGCTCCGACCGGGCGTCAGATCATATTGCTTGAACGCGACCAACCTCCGCCGGCTGACGACCCGGATACAGTTTTTCTGGACTGGCATAGGCGCGGGGCAGGTCATGTCCGCCAGAGCCATGCCTTTCTGGCGCGCCTTCGAAGCATCATCAAACAGCATCATCCGAGGTTGCTCGATGAACTGAGAGCAATGGGCACCCGTGATATCACATTCGACATGATGCTGACCGACATCCAGCGTGGCGACTACACGCCTTTGCCGGAGGATGCAGATCTGACCATCATCACGAGCCGGCGTACGACACTCGAACTTGCCATGCGACGTTATGTCGAGGGGCTGGCAAACGTGACAATCCGTTCGGGAGTGTTCGTCCGTGAGCTGAAGACGCGGACTGCGACAACCGGCGCGATCGAAGTCTATGGCGTGTCCGGCGAGGAAAGCGGCGCACGGGTCGAGCTGAACGGCGGGACGATTGTCGATGCGAGCGGCAAGTCCGGTTTCCTGATCGAAAAACTGATGGAAGACGGCGCTGCCATAACGGAGGAGACCGAGACAGCTGGTATCCTCTATTTCACGCGCCATTATCGGCTATTGCCCGGTATGGACGAGCCGTCCCGCACTGAAAATCCGCCAGCCAGTGGCGATCTCAACTATCTGAAGTTTGGAGTTTTCCCGGGCGATAATGGCTGCTTCTCGATCACCATTGCGGTGCCCGAAGTCGAAAACGAGCTTCGCAAGGCGATCATGAACCCGGAGATTTTTCACGCCATCACGCTGCAGCTGCCGGGGCTTTGCCCATGGACCAACGCCGAACGGTCAGAGCCGCGCGGAAAGGTCTATGGCATGGGTGATTTGCATAGCCGCTGGCGCTACATGGTCGCCGATGGGAAGCCTGCAGTGCTCAACTATTTTCCGCTCGGCGACACGTTGGTGCGGACCAATCCGCTCTATGGACGCGGCTGTTCCTTTGCGGCTGTCAGCGCTGAAATTCTGCGCGAGACGCTGGAAGAGACGAATGATCCTGAGGCCCGCCAGATCGCTTATCACAAGCGCCTGCGCACAGAGCTTCGTCCCTACTACATCACTCAACGCGCGCAGGACCGCTCCGCCATCAAGCGCGCCGAAGCCGCTCTCACGCCAGGCTACAAGAAAAGCTGGCGAGGGCGGATGATCGAAAGCTTCCTCGAAGATGGTGTGCAGATCGCCGTCCGCTCCGATATCGATCTTTTGCGCCAGGCGATGCGCGGCTTCCACATGCTGGAACATCCCAACAAATGGCTGGGCAAGCCAAAGAATTTGAGCCGGGTGCTCTACTATTGGGCGCGTGGCAAGAAGCGCAATTTGGCGGCCTATCCGCCAGAGCCGGGGCCCGACCGGAAGGAACTGATGCGGGCCCTTGAGATCAATCACACGGCTGATCTGCGTCCAGCCGCAATCGAGGCGAAGCCTGCAGCATGAGCATCAACGCCGGGGAGAAGATGATAACTGAAGATCTCGGCAAGCGTGAACAGGCCAAGGCGGAACGCCGGCACCGGATCGTCCGGGCGGCTCGCGATCTCATCCGAGAGACCGGTGACACCGATCTATCGATGCGTATGCTGGCACAACGGGCTGAAGTCAGCCTGTCCACGCCCTACAATCTGTTCGGGTCTAAACGCGCGGTCGTCCTTGCCGTGCTGGAAGACGAACGCGACTTTGCCAAGCGTTTCCGCAAACTCGATAGCGGCAACAGCATCGAGCGGATCTTCGGCGCGCACGAACTCGCCTTCAGCTATTATACGGGCGACCCGGACTTTTACCGCACGCTCTGGCGTGCCCTGCTCAGCACGTCCGGACACGACGATACCGGGCTCGCAACGCCGGAGCGGCTCGCTCAGACGCGGGCCATATGGCTGGGCTTGCTGGGAAATGCAGCGCGCGACGGCTTTCTTTCGAAAGACGTTCCGGTCGAACTGATCGTTCAGACCATGGCGCAGATTACAGGCGGCGCACTTCTGTCCTGGGCGGTCGGGAGTCTGTCGACTTCGGCGCTCACGCCAACGGTTGGCATCGGCTATGCGCTCTGCCTGACGGGCGCTTCCAATCTGTCCGGCAAAGGCCTGCTTCGGTCTAAAATGTCTGCTTACCAGTCAGAGCTATCCACGGGCGGTTCCGGCGAGACCGAGTATTCTCCGGAAACGATGTAGCGCTTCTGGAGGCTGTCCGGATAGAGGCTGCGGATTCGCGTGTGGGTCGGGGCACTTTGTTGGCATTTTTCCGGCCGTCTTGATGCCAACAGAGAAAATCTCTCCCAACGATTTTTGATGAACGCTGGCGGACGAAGGCGCTGGAGGCGCCGTCCTAAAGCCTTGTTTTTATGGATGTTGGTGGAGGCCCGCGGACGTCGCTGGAAGCCTGAATGGTGCCCGGGGGCGGAATCGAACCACCGACACGCGGATTTTCAATCCGCTGCTCTACCCCTGAGCTACCCGGGCGGGCCATTTGGGGAAGCGGCTACTTAACGAA
>JBGSKU010000257.1:0-1958 GCA_041741055.1 Hyphomonas sp. | reverse complement strand
AGCCACCCTCGCCGAGGCACGCGACGCGCTGAACAAGGCCGGCGCGCCGGTGCGGACGGTCTGACTATTCCGCGAAAGTCGGACGGCGCTTCTGCATCTCGGCCATCACCGCTTCGATCTGGTTCGGTGTGCGGATGACCTTCAGCTGCTCGGTGCTTTCAAGGGCCAGGAGCTCGGCATCGGTGGCATCGGCCATCGCATTGCAGAGCCGCTTGGCGCCGCGCATCGCGGCCGGGTGTTTGCCGGCCATGAGTTTCGCGAGCCACAGGGCATCCTCCAGCGGCGTGTCGGAGACCTTGGTGGCAAAGCCGAGTTCGTGCGCTTCGCGGCCCTTGAATTCGCGGTTCGTGTAGGTCAGCTCACGGATCACATCGTCGCGCACATTGCCGCGCCAGAGCGGGAAGCCCGCCATGTCCGGCACGAGGCCCCATTTCATTTCCATGATGGCGCAGCGCGTATCGGGATGGATGATGCGCATGTCGGCGCCCGACATGATCTGGAACCCGCCGCCGAAGGCGACGCCGTGGACGGCCGCGATGACCGGAACGGGAAGCTCGCGCCAGCCCCAGGCGACATATTGCGCGAGGTTGGCGATGCCATGGCTGCGGCTGCCGAGACTGCCGGTGGCGCCTTCACCTTCCTTCTTGCCGTCGCCCGGCTGGGCCATGGAGGAGAGATCCAGCCCGGCACAGAAGGCGCGGCCTTCGCCGGACAGCACGACCACGCGCAGGCCCTTCGTCTCTTTCAGCTGGGCGATGGCCTCGGCGATGCCGGCGAACATCAGGTTGTCGAGGGCGTTCATCTTGTCCGTGCGCACGAGGCGCACATCGGCAACGCCGTCTTCGAGCATGGTGATGGTGACGCGGTCTTTCATGGCATTTCCTCCGGAACTTTCGGGTGAAGCTGGCGCCCTTCCGCGGCGGACGTCAAGTTGCATGAAATGATACTGAAACGCACAACTGCACTGTCTAGTCTTTTCGGACGACAATGAATTCCGGCAAGTTTTCTCCTCTCTTTGAAGCTCGAATCGAACATAGGTGTCTACCTTTAGTTTTTTTATAGGGCCTTTTGATGGAAATCAAAGTTCTCGTCTCGTCCCCATCGGATCAAGATGAAGAGGCGCTTGTAGCCATCCAAGCAGTCGAACATTTGAACGAAATACTCTCTTTGCACGGGCACTCGTTGTCAGTTGTGAACTGGAGGAAGAACACCTCAACCGGTCGCAGCGAGCGGGCGCAGGAAGTGATCAACGACCAAATTTCAAACTGCAACGCTATAATCGCGATTTTTGGCCTGCGGTTTGGCACGCCCACTGGCGACTATCTTTCAGGAACCGAAGAAGAGGTGCGCAACTTCATATCTCGACGGCCTAGCAACGGCCCTTCATATGATCTCCACGTATTCTTCAATGCTACGGCAATTCCAGATCCTCTTAAGATCGATACTACGCAGCTATCAAGGGTTCAGCTATTTCGAGAAGAGCTTACTCAGATGGGCATTGTCCATGCTCAGTTCTCTTCAAAGGAGCAATTGCGAAAGCTAGTCGAACTTGCGCTGAACACAGCAGTTGCAAAATCGAAGCCCGTCGAAGCTATCGAGAATGATCCGCTGTCTGACTTCGAAGAGCTGGGAGTTCTTGACGCAGTTGAAGAAGGGCAAGCTGCCTTGAACGCGGCGACGGAACACATTGCGCAAATTGGCAATGCAATGTCGGAAGCCAATTCGAGAGCCACCAACCTGAATTCGTCCAACATCGCCGACATGTCCGATTTTCAGAAGCGCGAGTTTCTTTCAAACTATGCGAGAATCCTGTCCGATTGTCCGTCGTCAGGTATTTTGAGACAGAAGGCTGCCTGACTTAAGGAGGGTCTGGCGCATCTGGGTTTGAGTTAAGCAGCGGATTGGGCGTGCTGCAAGCGCCGAAGTTTCATCGTCCTTCTTTTGATTTTCTCACGTTC
>JBGSKU010000256.1:0-4803 GCA_041741055.1 Hyphomonas sp. | reverse complement strand
CGTGAGAAAATCAAAAGAAGGACGATGAAACTTCGGCGCTTGCAGCACGCCCAATCCGCTGCTTAACTCAAACCCAGATGCGCCAGACCCTCCTTAAGTCAGGCAGCCTTCTGTCTCAAAATACCTGACGACGGACACTGTTCGACGGCCTTAACGTCGAAGCCGTTGTCTATCGCCACGACATGGATGGCCGCGGCGACTGGGTGCCGCCCTATCTTGTCAACGTGACTGCCGACGGCGCCGGCAATCCCGAAACCGAATACCTCCCCGGCAATCGCGTTCTCGGCGGCGCATTCCTCGGCCAGATCTTTTTTGTTGACCCGACCGGCGTAGCTCTTTCGCCGGAAGCTGGTTGCGTTTCGTCGCTTACGTTCCCCTATGGCGGAACGTCGAACGCAGCCTACGATCCGGCCTGCTATCCGCGCAATGCGATACCGGTCCAGTCCTACCGGCACACTCACTACCAGCGCGAACGCAACGGCGTGGCCGCTGATCTCGAATGGAAAAGCACGTTCGGCACCATCGACAACACGCTGCGTGGTGGGCTTTGGTACGAGAACGGCACCCGCTACGAGTACCGCGACTGGCACAAGCTGACGGATGCGCGCGTCGGCATGGCCTATGACGCACTGGCCTATTGGGTTCAGTATGACCGCGAGTTTCCGCAGAGCACTTTCAAGTGGTATGCGGAAGATGCAATCGAGTTCGGTGACTTCACGTTGCGCGCCGGTGTCAAGCAGTTCCATAACGAGATCGAGCGGGTCAACAATTTTGATCCCACCAATCCCGACGAGAACTTCACGCTCGAAAGCGAATCCGATGTCCTGTTCTCGGGCGGCGCATCCTGGGCCCCTTCGGCCATGCCGGGTGTTGAAGTGTTTGCCGGCTTTGCTGAAAACTACAAAGCCATTCCCGACAGCGTGCTCGAAGTGATCTCCGGCGATGGCATCCCGGACCCCGAGACTTCGGAAAACATGGAAGCCGGCGTGCGTTACGTGGGTGACCGTCTGCGCGGGTCGGCCGTGTACTTCGACACCACGTTCGAAAATCGTCTCTTCCCGGCACCGACGGCAGTCGTCGTCGGCGGCATCGACTACCTCGAAGCCTCGAACGGCGGCTACATCAATGGCGGCGGTATCGAATCGTCGGGCTTTGAACTCGCGGGCGAATTTGCCTTGAATGATCAATGGAGCTTCTACGGTTCCTATACGAACAATGACTCCAAGATCCTCGGCACTGGCGATACGACGCTTGACGGGCTCGCAGGCATTGCTGTCGGCAATCAGGTCCCAGGCATTCCAGAGGACATGTTCGTGTTCAGTGCCGATTTCATCGAAGGCAATTTTTATGGTGGGGCATCTGTCAAATGGGTGGGAGACCGCTACGTTGATCTTGCCAACACCTGGGTGGCTGACGCCTATTGTGACACGGACCTCTACCTGGGGGTCTCTGGCGAGGCGATCTCGGAAAGCCTGTCAAACATCGATCTGCGCCTGACCGTGAACAACGTCTTCGATCAGGACTGGATCTCTGGCATTTCCGGAAACGCGGCCTGGATCTCGGCGCCGCGCACGGTTGCCCTGACCGTAACGGCAGACTTCTGACCCTGAAGCCAGCATCCAGGGCCGGAGCATGTTCCGGCCCTGGATCCTCTCTGATCTGATACACCTGGCCTCCATCGAAGGGACACTGTCATGCCAAACATCACGAGACGCCGCGCGCTCACGCTTGTCGGCGCCGGAGGACTGGCGACCGCTTGCTCGACGAACCTTGCCGTCAGGGACGAAACCCTGCGGTCAACGGCGACACTATCGCTTCGATTCCGTCACGGTGTTGCAAGTGGTGACCCTGACGCGAACAGCTTGATCATCTGGACACGGATCTCAACAGACTTGCCGGGCGTTGATGTCGACTGGCGCGTCGCCACCGAACCCGGCTTCGGCAACGTCGTTGCCTCAGGCAGGACCGCAACGGGCGCAGAGCGTGACTTCACCGTGAAGGTCCTGGTCACCGGTCTCGAGCCGGGCAAGACTTATTACTACCAATTCAGCGCTGACAATGACGTTTCGCCCACCGGAAGAACCCGCACATTGCCCACGGAGCGCCTGAACAAACTGGGTATCGCTCTGGTTTCATGCTCCAATTTTGCCTTCGGATATTTCAACGCCTATGGCGCCATCGCGCGGGACAACGAGATCGATTATGTCCTTCATACTGGCGACTACATCTACGAGTACGGCGGCGAGGGCGGCTGGGGCGAAGAAACGGCAGGAGCCATCGACCGCCGGCACTCTCCGACGCATGAAATCGTAAGCTTGCAAGACTACAGAACCCGGCACGCACAGTACAAGTCCGACGAGGGGTCGCGCGCCATGCACGCAGCGCATCCGCTCCTGTGCTGCTGGGATGACCATGAAAGCGCCAACAATCCCTGGACAGGTGGTGCACAAAACCACCAACCCGACTCCGAAGGTTCCTGGGAAACCCGCCGCGCGGCATCTGTCCAAGCCTACTTTGAATGGATGCCGATCCGCGAGCCTGAAGCCGGAAGTAGCCCGCTCGAATTTTGGCGAACCTACGTCTTCGGAGACCTCGCGACGCTGGTGACGCTTGAAACGCGGCACACGGGACGCGGCGAGCAGGTGGACTACGCGGCCTGGCAGCCGAAACTGTCGACTCCGGAAGACTACGAGCAATTCCGAACCCAGATCATCGCTGATCCCTCACGCAGGATGCTGTCAGCCAAAATGGAGCAACACCTTGAGGCCGCCCTCGCCGACTCAAGGGAGATGAACCAGCCTTGGCGCTTGATCGGCAATGCAATCCCCATGGCCCGCACGCCGGTGCCGGACCTTGTCAGCGCCGGCATCCTGCAGACCCCGGACGATAGCTCCCTGGAGGCGCACAAACGTCTGGCCTGGCTCGGCACCCACAATCTGCCCTTCTATACCGATACCTGGGACGGCTATCCTGCGGCACGCGAGCGCTTCTACGACCTGTGCAAATCGGCCGGCGTTCAGGACCTGATCGTCCTGACTGGAGACAGCCACAGTTTCTGGCTCAATCAACTCGCCGATGACCTTGGAAACCCCATGGGCGTGGAAATCGGGACGGCTGGCGTCACGTCTCCTGGCGACTTTATAGAGTCGGGGTTCACGCTTGAGCAGGCAGGCGCGCTTGATACGGCCTTTGCAGAACTGCTGGACGAAGTTCTCTGGACGGACAATCTCCATCAAGGCTATGTCCGGCTCGTTTTCAATGCCGATGAGGCACGTGCCGATTTTGTAGCGGTCCGGACCGTACTGCAGCCTGACCTGGAAACGTCGATCATCCGGACTGCCGCGCTGAAACACGATGGCATCAGTGTGTCGGTTGCACAGGACACCTGAAGGCGACGGCCCTGTCCGGATCGTGGTGCGCTCTCGCGCAAGGACTGAGTCAGTTTGCAGTCCTTTACCCGGCTCTCGTTCTCGCCCTTGCGGCTAGCGGGTGCTGTCCATCCGGGTCGCGGGCGCATATAGCTGCAGGAAGGTGCCACGTTCCGGGTCCTTCGGTATACTGAGGATCAACTGCTGTTTCGGCCGGTGGAACTGGATGCGGAACCGGGAGAGGAAATCGAGACCGAGGATCATCACAGGCTCGTCCTTCAGGCCGAGCCGCTCCAGCAGGAAGGGATCAGAAACCAGAAGATTGGGCTGTTCTATTCGGAAATCCGCGAGGCGCATCGTCCGCACGCTGGCGACCCATGCCTTCTCGGTATCCCCGGTGGCGCCGAACAACAGGCTCGTCATCTCGTCATTGCGCCGCATCGAGGCCAGACGCGCGAAGGTCGAGTTGGCATAGGACAGGCTTGAGCCGGTATCGATCAGGGCGCGCCCCCGCTTCCCGTTGATCCGGATGTCCACGAAAATCAGCCCGTTCTCGATTTCGTATGACAAGGATTTGGCGACCCGGCCCGGCGCGACATCCGGCTTGCCGTCATAAGCGGAAATGGTGCGGGTATCGAAATCGAACTCCAGCACATCGCCCGGAAAGGCCGAAGACGGCAGGATGTTCGCGGCGGCGCCCGGCACATCCAGGCCGGTGCTGTACGCGGCATCCAACGCGTGCAGGCTGAGATTGCCGAGCCGCACAGAGTCTAGACGGACGACAGGATAATCGGCGTCTCCGTTCACACCGAGGATATTGATCATCGGGGCGGCGGCATCCGGGACGGCAACGCCGCTGCGCTGTGCTGCGCGAGAATCCACCATCGCAAATGTCGCTGCCGTGTCGATGACACCCGTTGTCGAGATCTGGTCGTTGATCTGAAGTTCGACGACCATATGGTCCAGCCGGTTCATCTCGAAAGGGATGATCATCCGCTGAGGCAGATCGGAGGGCGAAGCAACAGCCTGCCCGACCATCAGGGCGGCCACTTGCCAGATAGTGCCACGGCTTTGCGCCATGTGCATTCCTCCCACATCCATGATGTCACAAATCGGGAACTATGGACAGCGCAACTCATCGCGGGACGGCCCGCCTTCGTCGCGCCAGCCTCCGGGATCCGCGTTGCAGACCTCTCCCAACGTCACGGCTTTCGCTTACGCTTACGTTCGCGTAAAGCGATCCCATCAAAGGCCCGAAACCACAGGGCATGACACAAGGGAGTTTCAACATGGCTGAAGCCTATATCATCGACGCTGTCCGCACGCCGCGCGGCATCGGCAAGGTTGGCAAGGGCGCCCTCGCCCACATGCACCCGCAGCACCTGGCGGCCACGGTGCTGAGCGCCCTGGCAGAGCGCAACAAGCTCGATACCGC
>JBGSKU010000255.1:0-12634 GCA_041741055.1 Hyphomonas sp. | reverse complement strand
GGCTGACAGGTTCGGGCCGGTGCCTCTCACGACGGATCGTGCGAACGGCCGACAAATCGTCACGCAGCGAGAAAGTCCGCGATCTCCTTGAGCGCGGCGCGTGCTTCCGGCAGCAGCCCCAGAAAGGCGTGCCAGACATGAGGCATGCCCGGCCAGTAGCTGACGGTGGCGCGCGCGCCGGCATCGGTGAGACGGCTGGAGAACTTCACGGTATCGTGGAAAAGACTCTCGGCAGTGCTGACCTGCAGCAAGGTGGGAGGAAACCTGCCGAGAGAAGCCCTTGAAGCGTACACTGGAGAGACGCGGGGATGTTCCAGCATTGCCTTGCTGCTGACATACGCGTCGTTGCACATGCTGAAGGCGATGGCGCTGCAGATCGGATCATCGAACCGAACCCGTTCGGATCGTTCCACATTGTCGAGCGTGCCGGCAATCAGGACGAGCTTGTCGGGCACTGGCCCGCCATCCTCGACGAGACTCAGCGTGGTCGCCGCCGAGAGATTGCCTCCAGCCGAATCCCCGACGATGAACGTCTTCTTTGCGGGTTTGTCCGAGGCGCTCGCGTTCAGCCATTTGAAAGCTGTGACGCAGTCCTCCAGACCTGCTGGATATGGGTTCTCCGGGGCGAGCCGGTAGTCGGGCATGAATATGAGTGCGTTGGTCAGCTGCGCCAGTGTTCCAGCAAGGTACCTGTAATCATCCGGGCTGCCGCCTGCCCAACCGCCCCCATGTATATACAGCATACGGATGCCCATGTCGGTGGTCGCGGTGCGAACCAACAGGCCCGGCACGCCAGCAGCCGTCACCCGCTTGAAGTCAATGCCGGCGAGCGACGGCATTTCACCGACGATGCCATACTTCGTCATGTGATAGCGAAGCGTCGCCAGCCACTGTGCGGCCGGTTCCTCGATCCCCGAAACGTCCGCTTCGGCAACCAATGCTGCCAGGTGCTCGAACGCGCGGAGGGCACCGGGACCAAAAGCGTTTGCCCCGGTTGTCGCCGCTCGTTCCGGCTGGCTCGCCGGAGCTTGTGTTACACCGTCAGTCATCTTGCGTCTCCCAGGAAGCAGAAATTTCAGGAACTTCATGATCAGAAATGCCGCCGCAGCGAGACACCGGCAGACCGGCCCGGCTCGTAGAGCGCGAGTGCGGCAGAACCAAGCAACGACGAAACCACGAGCGTCGCGCCCCGCACGCGTTCGTCGGTCGCGTTGCGGGCAAACACGCTGAACTCCCAGTCCTCGCCGGGAGAAACGAGATTGACCGAGAGATCCACCCGCCCAACCGCATCGTTCGACGCGACAGGAATATTGAATTCGCTGAAATAGACTTCATCCTGCCAGTAATAGCGCCCGCCAAACGTCAGAGTGCCGAGCGAACCGACTGCTACGTTTTGGTAGGCTGCGAGGCTGAAGGACGAGCGCGGCGCTTTCCGGAGACGATTGCCGGAGAGATCCTGAACACCCAGCGCCGGATTTGCGGGATCCACACTTTCGAATTCGTCAAACCGCGCGTCGAGCAATGTCCCGTTGAGCTCGAGCCTCAGATTGTCCGCCGGCAGCCATGTAAACTCCGCTTCCATGCCGTTGATCGTCGCTTTGGCGGCGTTCTTGAAGCCGGACGAAAAACCGGTCACTTGCTGGATCTGCAGGTCGTCATACGCCATGTGGAAGGCTGCAAGGTTCGCGGACAGCGACCCGTCGAAAAACAGACCTTTGAGGCCAATTTCAGTGCTTGCATTTGTCTCCGGATTAACCGGCGGCTCGACGTTGCCGATCTGGAAGCCACCGCTCTTGAAGCCGGTTCCATGTTTCACATAAGCATTGAGATTGTCGCTGATGTCGAAACTTGCGCCGATCTCATAGGTGGTCTGATCCCAGTTCTCGCGGATATTCAGTGAGCCAACAAAATTGTTGAAATCGTTCACTGCCTTTCGGTCAAAAGTATAACGAACCCCGCCGAAGAGGCTGATCACATCCGTCACTTGATAGTTGCCGTTCGCGAAGGCCGCATAGGACGTGGTCCGGAAAGGTACACCCGTCAGCAAAACAGGCGCAGGAAACCCGAGAATCGGAACCGCCATGCGCTGGTCAACCGATTGATAGAATCCATTGGCGCCAACGATCAGATCGAACGGACCAAGACCGCTGAAATCATAAGTCGCCTCGGCGAACAGTTGCTCGCCGTCCAATTCCATGAAGGTGTTGGTGAAGTCGACCGTCGTGCCATCGCCGTCGGTATCGATATCGGCGGTAAACTTTCCGCCCGAAACAATCGTTTTCAAGGTTCCACCCGAAGTCTCTGTCCTGGTGTCGAGCGTCGCAAGCATGAATTCGCCGCGATTGAACCCGCGATTGGCGTAGGTCGTGCCGGAATCGGGCTCCGGACGGATGCCACCAAGGTCTTCGGCCGGGATGGGCGCAAAATCCGGCCCGCCGATCAGGACATAGGCCTGACCCGTGGAATCGCGGTGGTCATATTCCAGCGCAAGATTGGCTTCGAACGTGCTGGAAGGCGCATAGGCCAACTGGGTCCGGATGCCGTAGCTGTCATCGTCATCGAACCGGTCGGGGCCGACACTTCCGAGATTTTCAGTGTACCCCTCATTGTAGCCGTAGCGAAAGCTGGCTCGGCCCGACAGCGTACCGCTGTCATTCAGCGCACCGTTGATGTAACCGTCAGCGCCATATTGCACCGGATCGAATCCGGCCATCGCGCCCAGCTCTGCGCTGAACTCCGGCTGCGGACGAGCCGTGATCACATTCACACTGCCGCCTGTTGCGTTGCGCCCGAAGAGCGTTCCCTGTGGTCCACGCAGAACCTCGACGCGCGAAACATCGTAGAAGGCGTTGGCCGCCGGGCCGGTCACGCCCAGAAAGACACCGTTCAGGTGAAACGATACGCCGGGATCGGCGCCGCCGGCGACGTCATTGGTCCCGATGCCGCGAATGTTGAGGCGCGTTGAGGAATAGGAACTTCCTACCTGTAGTCCCGGAATCAACCCGCTCAGGTCGGTGACGCTTCTGAGGTGCTGCTCTTCCAGCGTGTCGCCGCTGAGGCTGGAGACGGCGAGCGGCGCTTCCTGCAGCGTTGTCTCGCGGCGCGTGGCCGTCACGGTGACCGTTGCGATACGGCGTTCGGCATCCGGAGCTTCTGTGCCCGCTGAATCGTCTGCCTGAGCCTGCGCAGGAAGCGTCGTAACCAGCGCCGCAAGAACGGCAAGCGCGCATTGGGACGCCAACGCAAGCCTGACGGAACGCGGCTTTGTCGTTTGAGTAGAAAGCTTCATTTTTTCCTCCCCGGACCACTCGGTCTCTGCGAGGGCATGAAAGGACATCTCTTCATCAGGCGGGAGGACCAAAGGGTCCGCCGGGCGCGGTTTGTGGGGACTATCGGGTCAACCCCTGTCTGTTGCGGCTCGGCATTGACGGCGTCCAGCCATCCATGGCCGCTTGACGGCGGATCAGACGACGCGCTTTCATGACATCATAAACACAGAAACAAACCGGGAGGTCACGAGTTGTCGTTCGAGAGCATTCCCTTGTCGTGGGCCCTCAGACAGTGCGGCGGGGCGATACGCGAAGGTGTTTCCCAGAGTGCCTTGTTCGAGCAATGCCTGATCACGCCGCGCTACGGCGATGATCGCGACCGGGTCACCCCTGCCCAGATGACCCTTCTTTACATGACGATCTGCAGCACAATCGAAGACGAGGCCCATGGCATGGCCGGCAGCCGGATCGAACTCGGGTACAGTGCGCTGGCCATCCGCGCCACGCTCGGCTGTCCGGATCTCGAAACAGCCATCAACGCCATCATCCGGCTCTATCGACTGGCCTGGTCGGGCTTTCAGCTGTCCCTTACCTATGACGGCGAGGAAGCCATGTTCTCCGTGCATTGGCCCGATGACCGGACCGGCGCGGACGCGATGTTCCTGGAAGATTGCTACCTGAGCTTCTTCTTCATGTGTTTCAGCCATTTCCTGGGTCAGCCCATGCCGCTGATAGCCATCGAGACACGTGACCCCCACCACATCAACCTTGGCTCGTGGCATTGGGCGAGCCGCGCGATTGTCCGCCGCGCCAACGTCTCCCGCATGCGCATTCCCAAGGCCGCCCTGCGAATGCGGCGTTCTGCGCTGCCCGGTGAAGTATCGTACCGTGACCTGTTCAGAAGCTGGCTGGACTTCGTGCAGGTTCGTCCGGCTACTGATCTTGCTGGTCCCCAGGGCTTCGCTGAGCTGCGTGTGCAGGACCTTGCCCGCAACGAAGGCGTCAGCCGTTCCACCATCCGTCGCCGTCTCTACAATCAGAGCCTCAGCTTCCGCGAAGAGCGCCAGCGCGTCCTCGTCGACTCTGCCATCAGGATGCTGCAGCAGAGTGATGACAGCGTCGATTCAATTGCGGTCTGGCTCGGCTATTCCGACGCGCGCAGTTTCCGGCGCTTCTTGAAGAATGCGACCGGCCGCACGCCGGCCGAGATCCGGTCCGGGCAGGCCGATTCAACCCATAACGCCCTTGCACGCGATCAGGACGTTGCGCGGCGTATTGGAGCGCTTGCGGAAATCATGAGCGCCTGAATGCCGCGTCAGCCCCCTTCATGCCAGGCCGCCAACGAGTATGGCGCCAGGTGCCGGGATCCTATCTTGTATCCACTGCTGCCGGCCGGGGCGCCAATCTGCGAAAGATCGAACGCATCGGGACCATAATTGAACGCGAACGTCAGGTCTCCTGCTCGCCGCAGACGCAGGTCCGCCCCCAATTTCCGGCATGGGATACCCGTTTCGTGGCACAGGCGTTCCACGAGTTCCAGCATCAGGTCTTCCTCTGGCCAGCACGCAAGATACTGAAACCGGCCGTTGCGGACCCATGCAGGGTTTCCATCCGCAAATCGCGCCCGCACTTCCGAACTGGCCGTTATCGTCTCATGCCAGCGGCCCGCACAGTAATCTGCGTTTTCGATCCGTATGCTGCATTTTTCGAACGGAGGCAGTGTTTCAAGTTGCTCGACGCGCAAGCCAAGATCGGGCCGAAGCGGGCCGGGCGCAAGGCCGTCCGGAATGCGTCCACTGATCGTGCGAGAGCCGGTAAGCGCCGTGGCGAAGACGACCGCCCCGGAGGACGTCAAGTTGTTCCACGCCGCATCGGAGATGACCGGCACGCTGGGAACCAGGATCAAACTGTAGCCATCCATGTCGCTGTCGTCGAAAACGAAATCGACGTTGAGGCCCAGTCGCCGGCAGGCTGTGTAGGCAGCGCGGGTTGGCTCGAGTGGCCCGAGCCGATTTCCCTGAGGCTGGATTTCGTGTTGCCACACGCTCGGATAGTCCAAGAGGATCGCGACGTCCGCCCGGCCTTGTTGCAGCGCCGGAACTTGCGCGACATCGAGGCCGACCTGGCGGATTTCTTCCAGCACGGGTTGAGGCGTCCTGTCCGGTGCCAGAAGGCCCGCGTGCATC
The DNA here is from genome assembly GCA_041741055.1 of Hyphomonas sp. Classification (GTDB taxonomy): domain Bacteria; phylum Pseudomonadota; class Alphaproteobacteria; order Caulobacterales; family Hyphomonadaceae; genus Hyphomonas. Next base: position 7,179 of record JBGSKU010000255.1, on the reverse strand, counting down.
TGTTCCTGTGCGAACGGGGCCTGCCGCCACCGGAAGTAGCTTACGAAATCGGCGCCGTGGGCAAAGGCCTCCCAGGTCCACAGACGCACCATCCCGGGCGCAGGGGCGGCGTTGTAAGTGGCCCAGTTCACCGGCCCGGGCTGCTGCTCCATGACCGCCCAGCGCGGCGCGCAGGCCCGGAAGATATCATGGTTGAACGCCGCGAAATCGGGGTCGCCTGCCCTCAGCCAACGTGCCTTGTGCTCTTTGGGCGCCTTGCTCTCGCTCAACAGTCCGATGGGGTAACTGTCCCAGGATGCGATATCCAGTGAACGGGAAATGTCGCGATGGTCCAGCCGGAAGAAGTCGCCAATGAAATTGTGCGTGACAGGACGGCCCGGGCTGTAGCGCCGGATGATATCAACCTGTGCCTGGTTGAAGCTGCACATCTGGTCTGAACAGAAGCGGCGCCAATCCAGCCGGTGGGACGGATTGGCTTCCGTCACCGTCGCGCCGGGCGGATCAATCTCGTCAAAGCCGTTATAGGTCTGAGACCAGAAGACCGTTCCCCAGGCCGCATTCAGCGTCTGGATGTCCGTGTACCGCGCTGTAAGCCAATTGCGAAATGCCGCCACAGCGTCGCTCGAGAAGCTTTCATCCGAGCCGTGGTGACCGTACTCATTGTCCGTCTGCCACATTGTGACGCCCGGATGCTCCCCATAGCGGCGCGCCATGGCTTCGACGATCCGGCTGCTTTCCGCACGATAGGTTCGGGAAGAAAAGCAATAGTGGCGCCGGGATCCGAACTTGCGGGGACGGCCATGCTCATCGCACGGCAAGATGTCGGGATGGGCATCAATCAGCCATTTTGGAGGGGTTGCGGTGGGTGTTCCCAGCGTGACCTCAAGGCCAGCGGCATGAAGCAGATCGATGATCCTGTCCAGCCAGCCCCAATCGAACGCGCCTCGGCGCGGCTCTATCCTTGCCCATGCGAACTCGCCGATACGCACATGGGTGAGCCCCGCCTCACGCATCAAGCGCGCGTCTTCGGCCCAGTCGCTTTCGGGCCAATGCTCCGGGTAGTAACAAACGCCAAGCTTCATGGAGATGCTCACTGGATTCGAACGAAATGAAACAGACGGCCGTGATGCGGCCTGCGCGGGTCGCCGCCAAACCCCGTCCAGGCAAGCGCTTCTGCTGTATGCTCACCCATGTCCGTGGTGGCATCTTTGCCCGGAAGCAGTTCAACGGCCCGGTACCGCGCGCCCGTTGGTAAATCCGGTATGACGATACGTGGCTGCAACGGGTAGTCAGACATCGCTATTCTCAAGACACGCAGGACAAACTCATTGCCGTCGTCGCTGGCCATGGTTGAAACATGCACGGCCGGATCGACAGCGTTCAGTACCCGGTAGGTCCCACGCACGGCGACGTGGCGGACGCGCTTGTAGAGCGCGATCATTCCGGCCAGCATGTTCCGGTCGTCAAGGCTCAATTTGGCAGGATCGAGTTCAACACCAAAATGGCCGAACACAGACACGAGACCGCGGAACAGCATCGGGAACGCTCGTCCGGTGATCGGATTCGGCGACGGGCCCACATGACTGCCCATCAGTTCCAGTGGGATATAACGTGAAAGGCTGTCCTGTATGCGGATACGGTCCTGAGCATCGGTTGCATCACTGGCCCAGAAGCGCATCACGCGCGGCAGGATGCCGAAATCGATCCGTCCACCGCCGCTGGCACAGCTCTCGATTTCAACATCAGGAAATTCCGCCTGCAGACGGTCGAGCAGACTGTATAGTCCGAGCACTTGCGCATTGGCACGGTAGGCTCCGCTGCTCGTGGCGGGATAGAGTTCGCGATTGCAGTCCCATTTGAGATAGCTGATCCCTCCCGGACCAAGCAGGCTTGCCAACGCCTCGAAGAGATAGTCGCGAACTTCGGGATTTCCGAGATCGAGAACCAACTGATTCCGGCCAGTCGGGGCTTCGGGATCGGGATATCCCAGCACCCATTCGGGATGCGCCCGGTAAAGACGGCTCTCCCGGCTCACCATTTCAGGCTCGACCCACAGGCCGAATTGCATGCCCATTCCGTGAACGGCTGCTATCAGAGGTGCGAGCCCATTCGGAATCCGCTCCACATCCGGCGTCCAGTCTCCGAGTGAGGTCTTGTCATTCCGCCGCCCGGAGAACCAGCCGTCATCGAGCACAAAGCGCTCGACACCGAGATCTCTGGCTTGGGTGGCCAGGTCGATAAGGGACGCCTCGTCAAAATCGAAATAGCGCGCTTCCCACGTGTTGAAATGCACGGGGCGGGAAACGGGCCGTACGAGGCGGCGCGCATGGCTGTGCCACACGTCTCTCAAGCCATCGAATCCCGTTTTGGAGATTGCGACCAGGGCCTCGGGCGTCTCGAATTGGTCACCGGGCTGGAGAACGACTTCGCCCGGTTCGTAAAGCGCCTCGGCGCGCAGTTCTGCTGCGCCATCGCGCAGGCGCTCTACCTGGATCAGATGGCTGCCGCTCCACGCCAGCTGAACGCCAAGCGCGCGTCCCGCTGGATCTGTGGTGCTGGCTTCGCAGACGATCACGCCGGGCGGGCCGTCAAAGCCTGACCGGCCTAGGCGAGAGACCTTGCCGATGAAGCCCCCCTCAAGCGAACGCCGCAATTCGTGCCCCTCCCGCGCCCAGGCGCCATGGGACGTGATGACTTGGGTTGCCCAGTCCATCATGGGCAGCTGAAGCGCTGCGCACCGGATCAGCAGGATCGGATGCGGGCCAGCATTGTGCAACCGGGTCCGAGCCCGCATCAGACCGTTCGACAGGTGCAGCTCAACGTCCGCCGACAGGCCGAGCGAGGCGTCAGCCGATCGCAGGACCAGACGGTCGGCTGCCAGCTGTTCAATCGACACCGGTGAGAGCCGAGCCGCGCGCCCATCGGTCATGCGCACGGCATCCACGAGTCCGGCCCCCGCATAGCCACTGCCTCTTTGCGCGAGGGGGGACGCGGCCGGCGGCGTATCGGGACCGGCCGGAAGAACCGGCACGGCCGCCAAAGGCGCATCGGAGGCTCCTGCTTCAGGTCCGAGGTAGGTCAGCCTGAAGCCGCCCTCTTCCTCGTGGATCATTTTCAGGGCAAGACCGCCGCCATGAATGTACAGGCTATTTGTCATTTCTGCAGCGCTCGCTTCCGTACCCTGTGTGGGTGTCAATCATGATCCATCGCCCTGCTGCGAATTGCTCCGACTGTCCATCGCCGCTCTTTTAAAAGTCAAACAAACGCAGGCCACATGTCATCTACACCGCCAGCCAGAAAACTCGAGGGGACGACGGGGGCGTTTTACCGGCGCGACCACCACAAGGCGGACGGCCGGCTCCTGTCGCTGTACGGGCACACGCCGCATCAGGGCCCTGCCCTGGAGGAATTGCTGAGGCCCGGGACAGTTCCCGGAGAACTGCGCCGGGATCCGTTGCGCAACACCTGGGCCATCTACGCCCCCCATCGCCAGACCCGAACCTTCCAGCCTTCGTCGGCGGACGATCCCCTGGCCCCCGCGAGACCGGGCGCACCGGCGACCGAGATTCCCTTCGAGGATTTCGAAGTGGCCGTCTTCGAAAACCGGTTCCCCAGCCTCGCTGCAAACAGCCCGGCGGCGGCGCAAAGTCCCTGGTCCTGCGGCCCGGCGCATGGCCAGTGCGACGTCGTCGTCTTTTCAAAGGACGAGGTCGGCAGTCTTGGCTCGCTCAGCGAGGCGCGCCGCGTGCTGCTGATCGAGGCCTTGATCGACCGGTACCGGCAGCTCCATGAAGCCGGATTTACCTATGTCATGCCGTTTGAAAACCGTGGTTCCCAGGTCGGGGTGACGTTGCCGCATCCTCACGGGCAGATCTATGCCTTCGCCAATGTTCCGGAGCCGCAGGCTGCGGCAGCGCGGGCGTTTGAGAGCGGGTACAACCTGATCGCGGCGCACGCGTCATGGGACGGCGTGTTCGATGTGGCTGCGGACGGCGACCTCGTCGCGTTCTGCCCGCCTTTCGCCCGCTTTCCCTTTGAAACCTGGATCATGCCGAAAGTGCCCTGCTCCGGTCCCTGGGCATTGTCAGCAAGCGCCGTCCACTCGCTCGCGCGGCTGCTTGCCGAGGTGCCCCGCAAACTCGATGCATTGTTTGGCGAAGCGATGCCCTACATGATGAGTTTCCAGGCCGCCCCGAGAGGTGCGGAGGCAAGCTTTCAGTTCACGGTGCAGTTCTTCCCGGTGCTTCGCGCGGCTGAGCGCCTCAAGTTTCTGGCGAGCGTCGAACAGTTCACAGGCGTCTTTACGGTTGATGTCGTCCCGGAAGACGCCGCCCAGCGGCTGAGGGCGCTATGACGGATTCGAGTCCCCACATGACAAACCGCGCGCGCGTCCCCGGCCGGGTCAACCTGATCGGCGAATGGATCGACTTCAACGGTGGAACGGTGTTGCCGATGGCACTCGCGCAATCCGTCGAACTCGAACTGAGCGCCAATGGCTTGAACGTGGACCGTGTGCGTTCGGCGCAGTTTCCGGATCAGACCGACTTCGATATCGATGCGCCTGCTGCCGGTCACTGGTCGGACTATGTGCGCGGCGGCCTGCAATTTGCGCGCACCCGAGGCTGGAGCACTGGCGGCCAGGATGTGACCCTCGCGAGCTCCATACCGGTTGGCGCCGGCCTCTCTTCTTCTGCGGCAACAATCGTCGCCACCCTGAAAGCGGCGAGTTCTCATCTGCCGGATATCGATCCTGTCTTCATCGCGCATGCCGCCAAATCAATCGAAAATGACTTCATCGGCGTGCCCTGCGGAATCATGGATCAGATGGCTGTCGCGGTCGGAAAGACCGGGAGCGTGCTGGCGCTCGACACGCGCGATTGCTCTTACCAGATCATAGCCGTGCCAGAAGACTGGAGCATCGCGGTGATCCATTCCGGTATTGGCCGGGCGCTCGCTGACGGGCGCTACAAGATCCGCCGTGAAGAATGCCTGCAAGCTGCGGCCGCAATGGATGTTGCATATCTTTGTGATGGCGATCTGCGTTCGGCCCAAGCCTTGCCGCCTGCTCTTGCGCGGCGCGCAACCCACGTCATTGCCGAAGGCCGCCGATCTCTCGAAGCCATCGCGGCGCTCAAGCAAAACGATCCACGTGCTTTCGGGCACCTGATGAACGAAAGCCACGCATCTCTGCGCGACAAGCTCGAAGTTTCGGTGCCGGAAATCGACGCCATGGTGCGCGATGCGGTCGAACTGGGTGCGTACGGTGCGCGCATCACGGGTGCGGGCTTTGGCGGGTGCTTTGTTTGCCTCATTGATTCCAGGCGTGTTGATGCGTGGTGGGATGACTTGCACATGCGACACCCGGGCATGAAGCGGATCGCCTGAATGCAGCCGGCTGACCCTTTCACGCTTGAAGCCCAAGACTGGCGCGTGAAAATCGACGCGGCGTGCGGCGGACTGATTTCGGAGTGCCGCTGGAGGGGACTTGAGATCCTTTCGACGGCGAAAGCCGGCGTTTGGCCTGCAGCGGCGCATGCCGGTTGCTTTCCGCTGGTACCTTTCTCGAACCGGATCCGCGACGCCGCCTTCAGCTTTGCCGGAAACGACGTTTCCCTGCTGGTTCCCGAGTTTGCCATGCCCCATGCGCTCCATGGCCTCGGATGGCGAAGCCCTTGGACTTTGCAGAATCCGAGCGCCGGAGAAGTGATCTGGACACAGACGAATGCCGAAGGCGCATGGCCGTGGCCGTATGAAGCCCGGCAAAGGCTCGCCGTTGCGGGTCCCCGGCTGACTTTGACAATCGAAATCGAGAACACCGGGACTGGGCCCATGCCGGCCGGTATCGGATTGCACCCGTACTTCCCCCGGCGGCCGGACCTGGAAATCTCGATCCGGGCAGGCGGCGTCTGGCAAACGGATGCATCAAACCCCGGGATACCGACCCGCTGGTCGGCGCGCGACCCAGATGCCGACATCTTCACGGGCAAACATCCGGACTCGGTCGACCTCGATCATTGCTTCACGGGTTGGAACAGGACGGCCCGGCTGGACTACCGTGACACGAAACTGCGCATCGATCTCTCCGCGAATGAGACACTCTCGAATATCATTGTCTATTGCCCGCCAGACCGGAACGTTCTCTGTCTGGAGCCGGTCTCACACGTCAACAATGCCGCGAACCTCTCACAGCTTGATCCATTGCAGCGAATGGACAGCCTTGAGCCAGGGCAACGCCTGAGCGGCACGATGATTGTGAGCGTCTCCAGCGCGGATTGATACCGGTCGCCAGAGCCGGGCTCAGGACTTTTTGCGTTCGCCGCGTGTCGGGATGTCCTTGAAAGCGACGTCCTTGTCGACACGAATATCACCCGGCAGGCCGAGAACACGCTCTCCGATGATGTTCCGCAGGATTTCGTCCGATCCCCCTTCGATCCGGGTCGCCGGTGACCGCATCAGCATCGCCTGGAACCGCCCGTTCTGAGGGCTGGTTTCATCCCAGACGGCGCCCGCTTGCCCTTGAAGGTCCAATGCATAGATCGCCAGATCCTGCATCGTCGCCCCGGCAACCAGTTTGCCGATGGAGTTTTCAGGGCCCGGCGTTTCACCTTTCGACAAAGCCGTGATGGCACGCATGCCCGTATATTTCAGGCCACTCTGGCGGACGGCAAACTGCGCGAGCTTCGAACGGACAGCGGAGTCTTCAACCGCCGGGCGGCCATCGATTTCGGCTTCAAGACAGAACCGGAACAGCTCTGGAAATCCGGCAGACATGCCAGATCCTATGGAGAGGCGTTCGTTCATCGGTGCTGTCAGTCTAATGCGAACCAGTCTCCGCTATTCGCGGGTCAGCAGGTGCTACACAACGAGAAGTTCCCGCCATTCGCGAAGGGCGGCGTCTCGTAGCGATTTAAAGCCGGCCCTCCTCTCGATGTTTCTCTGATGATTGAAATGATTGTGTACAGACGAATGGACTGAGGCGAATTTTTGGAGACTTCGCATCCGCCGAAAGCGAGACATCGCCCGCTCGCGTCTTCGAAATGTGTTTCGGCGTGCAATGTTGACCCCTTAAACGGGGTTATCGGCGTCCAACTTTGACCCCCCATTCAGAGTGTCTGACCATCCGCGTTTTGCGAGCGGATGGAGCGGGAGTTGAAGAGCGTGGATACGATTGCTCGGGTT
>JBGSKU010000254.1:0-2203 GCA_041741055.1 Hyphomonas sp. | reverse complement strand
GCCCGGCGCGGCGGCTCGGGACGCCGCCCATGCCGGCAGACCGGGCGCTTTCGGCCGGTGTCGTGGCCGTGATTCTCGGCCTCGGTGTATTCCTGCCGATGGCAGGCCTTACATTGTTGGCGGCGATGCTGGCTGATCTGCTGGTCGGGATGGCCATGCGCCTGCGCGCTACGGCCTAGAGCAATGCGCGATCTGACGGAATCAGATCGCATGCTCCAGGCTTTTGATTTGTCGCAAATTCTTCCGCTCAACCGGTGCCCACTTGAGCGGAATTTGCTCTAGAGGCCCCAGGCGTCGGCGAGGATGCCGGCCAGCTTCTCGGTCCGCTTACGGACGATCTCGGGCGTCCAGGCATCCTGCTCCATCAGGTCGCGGGTCAGGGCGAATTCCTGTCCGCCGCCGCCATTGAAGTAGATTTCCTTCTTGGCTCGGTAGTCGAGGCGGTCGGCCTTCTGGTTCACCTTGGTGGTCAGCAGGACGAAATTTCCGATCGTGTCGCACTGTTCCCGGCGTTTGGCCGCATCCGGCCAGGTGATCAGCCAATGGCTGTCTTCCGGGATCGTCCGGGGAAGGACGTGTTCGACCGTAGCATCCGACTCGGGTGGTATGGTGCGCCCGCCGGCCAGTGCCGCGTTGAGGCGAAGCGCGATGGCGCGGCGTTGCCCGAACGTGGCGAACCGGCCGACCAGGCGTTCGCGTGTCTTGCGGGCTTCGTCCCGCGAGATTGCGAAGGGGCCTGTCTTCGACAGCAGCACGCGGTCGTTACGAACAGCCTCGGTCACGCGCGCGAAGCGCCGGCTGCGCTGGTCGCGGTCGTGGACCAGCAGCTGCATCACATAGGCGAGGCGCTCAAGGTTCTGGAAAAATTCCGGCGCGCCCGCGTCATCAGCGCCGCGTTCGGCGAGGAAGTGCAGGGCAGGCGCTCGCCAGTTCTGCGGCTCCAGCGCGCGCATCTGATGCAGGCAATTGGCGATGATCTCGGAATGTGGGCTCTCGTCCATCTGCGCCGTCTCGATCTGGCGGTAGCTGCGCACATAAGCCGGCAACATCTCGTCGAGGAATTTGCGGGCATCGATCCGGGCAAGCGCGCCTTTCTGGAACGCGGCGACAATATCGCCCTTGGTGCCGCGGTCGAAGATTGTCCGGATCTGGCGCAGCAGGTCGTCATAGGCGTTGCCGCCCAGCAACGCCTCGTGCTCGGACCAGCGCTCGGCATAGCGCGCCGCTTCGCTGGAGGAAAAACGGGCGCGCTGGAACAGCTCGGTCTTGATGATGTCGTGGGCGCCCGGTTCCTTGCCACGTGTGTTCAGTACACGGAATACCTTGAAGCCCTGATCCTTGTTGTCCACCACCACGCGGACGAGCGCACATCCCTTCATGACGATCTCCACGAGCGCCCGGCGGCGTTCGGCGTCCAGCCCGCCCAGTTCCTTGTGGAACGCGGCGGCATTGGCGGCCATCCGCGCCTGGCTTTCGCTTTCACCGGGATCGGCGTCCAGGACGAGCGTGGCACCCGGGCGCTGGATCGTGTCGCGGAAGAATGCGCCGTCCTGATAGTTGAGCGCGATGCGCCAGTTGGCGCCTTCGCCGAGGATCGGGCGCGCATCGTCGGCGATCAGTGCATGCAGCGCGGCGGCGCGGGCCTTGTCGGTTTCTAGGTCGCGCAGCACGCAGAGCAGGATGGTGAGCGTGGTCAGGCGCTGCTGGCCGTCAACGATCTCGAGGATGCCGGGCTCCTCACCATGCACGAACACCACGGCGCCGATGAAGTGAGGAATCTGCGCTTCGGTCGCTTCCTGCAGGTCGCCCAGAAGGTCGAGCGCTTCGGTCTCGCCCCAGGAATAGCTGCGCTGATACGGCGGCATGCGAAGCTTCTCGCCTGGTGCGAAGACATCGCTCAATGAGCTTTCCTGCGCCCGAACGCCGAGATGCATGCCGTATTCCCTCTACGAGGCCCTCTCCCTAGCCCTTGCCAAAGGCGATCACAACGAGACATGAACGGTCCGCAATGGAATTGGCAGTCGAGTGTGACAGGAGAGTAACGCCATGCGGCTTGTACGATTTGAACACGGCGGGACGGTTTCCCATGGCCGGCTGGACGGCGAAAACGTGGTGCCTGTTGCCGGCGAAACGCTGACCGAAGCGCTGGCCGGAGCGGTCGCGGGCGCCGCTGTGCCGCTCGCCTCGGTGCGCCTTCTGGCGC
>JBGSKU010000253.1:0-8468 GCA_041741055.1 Hyphomonas sp. | reverse complement strand
CGCCGGCGTTGCAGCGCAAGGAAGCCGCCGCGCCGCTGGAGGAGGCGCCCGGTGGAGAGGATCCTGCCGCCCTTGCGGACGACGCAATGGCGCCGGTCTTTGTATCCTATGCGCGGCGTGACGGCGACGTCGTCTATCCGCTGGTGGCGGAAGTCGAAGCGGCGGGCCGTTCGGTCTGGATCGACCGCAATGATCTCGATGCGGGCGGCAATTGGGCGGGCCTGATTGTCCGGGCGATTCGCGAATCGGACACGTTCTGCCTGATGTGTTCGGCGGAGGCCTTCCAGTCCGACCATGTGCGCCGCGAGATCTATATCGCTGACAAGTACAAGCGGAAGCTGCTGCCGGTGCGGCTGGATTTCGCTGAAATGCCTGAAGATTTCGAGTACTTCCTGATCGACCGACAATGGCTGGACCTGACGGCGGTTGATCCTGTTGAACGTGCAGCGCGTCTGACAGCAGCGCTCGCTCGGTAAGGGATTGGTTACCCCCGGCGTTTACCAACGATTCCATGGTTTCACGGCTTCAGGCTCTCGGGCTCAGTCTTCTGGTGCTCTACTTCGCCTACCACGCCTTTGCGGGGGAGAAAGGCTTGGGCCGTTGGACCGATGCGCAGATAGAACTGGAAGCGAAGCAACAGGAACTGGCGCTCGTCCAGAAGGACATCGAGCGTCTGAAAGTTGACATCCGCCGCCTGACACCGGGGTCAGTGGACCCCGATTATGTCGAGGCGCTGGCGCGCGACAAGCTGGCATTCGTCTATCCGGGGGAGATCGTTCTCCTCACGCCGGAGCGGAGCTCTGCAAATTGACAACGATGATCTGACTTGTCGCTGCATATTTGCGGGGACATAAGGGGCCAGGGAGGACATCGTATGGCAACGAAACCTAAGGGTTCGAAAAAGGTACCCGCGAAGGCCTCCAAGGCCGACATGCTGAAATTCTACCGTGAGATGCTGCTCATCCGGCGTTTCGAGGAGAAGGCCGGCCAGCTCTATGGCATGGGCAAGATTGCCGGCTTCTGCCACCTTTATATCGGCCAGGAAGCGGTCGTGACCGGCGTTCAGGCATGTCTCAAGGATGGCGATCAAGTCATCACGGGATACCGCGATCACGGCCACATGCTGGCCTGCGGGATGGATCCAAAAGGCGTCATGGCCGAGTTGACCGGGCGGGTCGGCGGCTTGTCGAAAGGCAAGGGCGGCTCGATGCACATGTTCTCGAAGGAAAAGAACTTCTTCGGCGGCCACGGCATCGTCGGCGCGCAGGTGCCGCTGGGCACGGGGCTCGCCTTCGCGAACAAGTATCGCGGGCTCGACAATGTTTCGGTGGCGTATTTCGGCGACGGCGCGGCCAACCAGGGCCAGGTGTACGAAGCCTTCAACATGGCGTCACTGTGGAAGCTGCCGGTCATCTACGTGATCGAGAACAACATGTACGCGATGGGCACGAGCGTCGAGCGCCATGCCTCTGAGGTCGAGCTGTTCAAACGCGGCATCAGTTTCGAGATCGAGGGCGAGGAAGTCGACGGCATGGATGTGCTGGCCGTGCGCGAAGCCGGCGAGAAAGCCGTCAAACATGCGCGCGAGGGCAGGGGCCCCTACATCCTCGAAATGAAGACGTATCGCTATCGCGGTCACTCGATGTCTGACCCGGCTAAGTATCGCAAGCGCGAAGAGGTCGACGACATCCGTTCGCACCACGATCCGATCGAGGGCCTGAAGGGCCAGTTGATCGAGCAGGGGCACGCGACGGAGGACGATCTCAAGAAGATCGACAACGAGATCAAGGCCATCGTGAAAGAAGCTGCCGACTTCTCGCTGGAAAGCCCTGAGCCGGAACCGGATGAATTGTGGACGGACGTTTTGATTGAGGGTGAAGTCTGATGTCTGTTGATATCCTGATGCCGGCATTGTCGCCCACCATGGAAGAGGGGACGCTCTCCAGGTGGCTGAAGAAGGAAGGCGACGCCGTAAAGTCCGGCGACATCATCGCGGAGATCGAGACCGACAAGGCGACGATGGAAGTCGAAGCCGTGGATGAAGGCGTGCTCGCCCGCATTGTCGTTCCGGAAGGGACCGAAGGCGTGAAGGTGAATGCCGTGATCGCGGTCCTCTCGGAGGATGGCGAGACGGTTTCGGACGCGCCGCGCAGCGCGCCTGAGCCGAAACCTGAACAGTCTGAACAGAAAGAGTCCGCAAAGCCGGAGTCCGCTTCAGAGGCGCCTGCCGCGCGGGTGCTCCACGATCCGTCATTGCCGGAAGGCGTGCGCTTCACCGAGACGACCGTGCGCGACGCCTTGCGCGATGCGATGGCCGAGGAGATGCGCCGCGACGAGCGCGTGTTCGTCATGGGCGAGGAAGTCGCGCAATACCAGGGCGCCTACAAGGTGACGCGCGAGCTGTTGCAGGAGTTCGGTGAGCGCCGTGTGATCGATACGCCGATCACGGAGCATGGCTTTGCGGGCCTCGGCGTCGGTGCGGCCTTTGCGGGTCTGCGCCCGGTGGTCGAGTTCATGACGTTCAACTTCGCCATGCAGGCTATCGACCATATCATCAACTCGGCCGCCAAGACGCTGTACATGAGCGGCGGCCAGATGGGTTGCCCCATCGTGTTCCGCGGACCGAACGGCGCCGCAAGCCGCGTCGGCGCGCAGCACAGCCAGGACTATTCCGCCTGGTACGGACAGATCCCCGGCCTCAAGGTCATCGCGCCGTATGATGCGGCAGACGCCAAAGGTCTTCTCAAGGCGGCGATCCGTGACCCGAACCCGGTTGTGTTCCTCGAGCATGAGCTACTCTACGGACAGTCATTCCCGGTGCCGGATGTGGACGACTTCATCCTGCCGATCGGCAAAGCGGCGGTAAAGCGCGAGGGCACGGATGTGACGCTGGTAGCACATTCGCGCATGGTCGGCTTCGCGCTGCAGGCGGCGGAGCGGCTGGCGGAAGAGGGCATCAGCGCCGAGGTCATCGACCTGCGCACGCTGCGTCCGCTGGATACCGCGACTGTTGTTGAAAGCGTCAAGAAAACCAGCCGCCTCGTTTGCTGCGAGGAAGGCTGGCGCTTCTTCGGCGTCGGCGCAGAAATCGCAGCGACCGTCGTGACAGAGGCCTTCGACTATCTCGACGCCCCGCCCGTGCGCGTGCACCAGAAAGACGTGCCGCTGCCTTATGCGGCAAACCTTGAGGCGCTGAGCCTTCCGAATGCGGACGATATCGTCGCCGCTGCGAAGAAGGTTTGTGAGGGAGGTTTCTGATGCCCATCAACATCACGATGCCAGCGCTGAGCCCCACGATGGAGGAGGGCACGCTGGCCAAATGGCTGGTCAAGGAAGGCGACGAGGTCAAGTCCGGCATGATCATCGCCGAGATCGAGACCGACAAGGCGACGATGGAAGTCGAAGCGGTCGACGAAGGCAAGGTCGGCAAGCTCCTGGTGCCGGCCGGCACGGAAGGCGTGAAGGTCAATGCCGTGATCGCCGTACTGTTGGAGGAGGGCGAGAGCGCTTCCGACGTGAAGGCACCTGCCACAGCGCCGAAGGCGGAGGCGCCCAAGCCCTCGTCTCCCCAAGCTCCCTCCAATCCTAATCCTGTCACCCCGGCGAAAGCCGGGGCCCAGTCTTCGGTCGCCGTTCTGGATCCCGGCGTTCGCCGGGATGACAAGATTGTGGGAGCGCGGATCATGGCGAGCCCACTCGCCAAGCGCATCGCCGCCAACAAGGGTATCGACCTGAAAGCCCTCAAGGGCTCCGGCCCGCATGGCCGGATCATCCGGCGCGATGTGGAGAGCGCGAAGCCTGGCGTCGCGCAGCCCGCACAAGGCGGCGCGCCGATGACCGCAGACGGTCTCATCCTGCCGCAGATCCTCGACCACCGGGTCTATGCGCAGGACACGTACGAGTTGAAGCCGCTGGACGGCATGCGCAAGACGGTCGCCAAGCGTCTGACGCAGAGCTTCATGCAGGTGCCGCACTTCCCGTTGAACATCGACATCACGCTCGACAACCTGCTGGAAAGCCGCGCCGCGATCAACGCCGCTGCGCCGAAGGACGTGAAGATCTCGGTCAACGACCTGCTGATCAAGGCCGCCGCGTTGGCGCTGATAGACGAGCCGGATTGCAATGCGTCGTTCACGGACAAAGGCATCGCCTATCACAAGCACCCCAACATCTCTGTGGCGGTTGCCATCGATGGTGGCCTGATCACGCCGGTCATTTTCAAGGCGGAGTCCAAGGGGCTTGCCGAGATTTCGGAGGAGATGAAGGATCTCGCCCTGCGCGCCCGCGAGCGCAAGCTGAAGCCGCAGGAATACATGGGCGGCACTTTCTCGATCTCGAACCTCGGCATGTTCGGCATCAAGTCCTTCGCCTCGATCATCAATCCGCCCGAGGGCATGATCCTCTCGGTCGGCGCTGGAGAGAAGCGCGCTGTGGTAGACGAAAAGGGCAATATCGTCGCCCGCACCGTGATGACCGTCACCCTGACCTGCGACCACCGCGTCATCGGCGGCGCGGAAGGCGCGAAATGGCTGGCGGCATTCAAGCGCTATGTGGAAACGCCCGAGGCGATGCTGCTCTGATGCGGGCCGTGATAGCAGCCGGAACGTTTGCTGCGGTGGTTGCTGGATGTGTGTCGGCGCCTCATCCGCATCTGGATGTCAGCTGGGCGCAGGTCGAACCGATGGTTGCTCCGTTCACCTATCGCATGCTGATTGTCGCGCAATGCGATCCCGCGAGTGGCGTACCGGAACCATTTGATGCCGTGTTGGCAAAGGCTGGCGCGCCTGTGGACGTCGTGGTCAAAGTTGCAGCCGAGGTTTCGCGCATCCGCGAAGAGAACTCGGACAATCCCGATGAATACGTCTGCACGCCGGAAATGTTTGAAATGTCTGAAGCCGCAGCCGCCGAAGCGCAGGCCGCGTGGAGCGAATTGAAAGGATAGAGCCATGACCACCCCATATGATCTCATCGTCATCGGTTCCGGCCCCGGCGGCTACGTCGCCGCCATCCGTGCGAGCCAGCTCGGCATGAAGACGGCAATCGTCGAGCGCGAAAGCCTGGGCGGCATCTGCCTCAACTGGGGCTGTATCCCGACCAAGGCGCTGCTGCGCTCCGCCGAAGTGCTGCACCTTGCCAAGCATGCCAAATCGTTCGGCCTGAAGATCGAGAACCCGTCGTTTGATTTGGAAGCCGTCGTGAAGCGCTCGCGCGGTGTGGCCTCGCAGCTTTCGAACGGCGTCAAGTTCCTGATGAAGAAGAACAAGATCGACGTGATCGAAGGCACCGCCCGCCTCGAGAAAGGCGCGCCCGCGCCGAAGGTCATCGTCAAGGGCAAGGACGGCAAGGATACGCCGTACACGGCCAAACACGTCATGCTCGCCACCGGTGCGCGGGCGCGCGACATTCCGCAGGCGGGTCTCGTCGCCGACGGCAAGTTGATCTGGACCTACCGCGAGGCGATGACGCCGGACGTGATGCCGAAACGCCTGCTGGTCGTCGGCTCCGGCGCCATCGGCATCGAGTTCGCGAGCTTCTACAATGAGCTCGGCGCGGAAGTAACGGTCGTCGAAGTGATGGAGCGCATCCTGCCCGTGGAAGATGCAGAGATCTCCGCACTCGCCGAGAAAGACTTCAAGAAGCAGGGCCTGAATATCCTGACCGGCGCGAAGGTCGAGAATCTCAAAGCCGGCAAGAATGTCGTCACCGCCGACATAACGACCAAGGATGGCAAGAAGGAAACGAAGGAGTTCGACCGCGCGATCCTCGCGGTCGGGATTGTCGGCAATGTGGAGAACCTTGGCCTCGAAGCGCTCGGCGTGAAGATCGACAAGACGCACGTCATCGTGGACGGCTTCGGCAAGACCGGCGTGCCGGGCCTCTATGCCATCGGAGACCTGACCGGCCCGCCCTGGCTCGCCCATAAGGCCAGCCATGAAGGCGTCACCTGCGTCGAAGGCATTCATGGCAAGAACCATGCAGAGCCGTTCGATGCGTCCAACATACCGGGCTGCACCTACTCGCATCCGCAGGTTGCCAGCGTCGGCCTGACGGAGGCGGCGGCCAAGGCGAAGGGCTATGACATCAAGGTTGGGCGGTTCCCATTCATTGGTAACGGCAAGGCGATTGCGCTTGGCGCCGAGAACGGGCTGGTGAAGACGATCTTCGACAAGAAGACCGGCGAACTGCTCGGGGCGCACATGATTGGCGCAGAAGTGACGGAGCTGATCCAGGGCTATGTGATCGCGCGCCAGGGCGAGCTCACCGAGGCGGACATCGTGCACACGATCTTCGCGCACCCGACGCTGTCGGAGACCATGCACGAAGCCGTGCTCGACGCCGAAGGCCGCGCCCTGCACATCTGATCCGGGCGGCAATTGCTTTCTTGCGGGCGGGGCCCGGCGCCTGATAGTCACGAAAGCGTGGCAATGGCGACCGGGAGCTGGTCGATGCGGATGTCTGGTGTTCTTATAGGTGCAGCGCTGGCCGCCCTGATGGCGTGCGAGCGGCCCGGGAGTGAGCCCATGACGCCTGCTGCTGCACCTGAAATCACGTTGCCCGAGGGGCGCGATGGGGTTGTGACGGACCGTTTCGCCCGGCTCGCACTCTCGTGCATCCACCGCGAATATCCCAGCAAGATCAGCCATCTCATGAATTCGGCGGCGGACGCGGGCACGCCGAGCCAGTTGTTCCCGGCCTTCTACGGCTGCTTTGACTGGCACTCGTCGGTGCATGGCCATTGGCTGCTTGTGCGCCTACTCAATACCGACCCTGAAACGCCGTATCGCACAGCGATCCTGGCCGCGCTGCCGCAGAGCTTCACGCCGGAGAACATCGCCGGCGAGCTTGCCTATTTCGAGGCGCCCGACCGGGCGAGCTTCGAGCGGCCCTACGGGACCGCCTGGTTCCTGCAGCTGATGACGGAGCTGCGTCAGGCAGATTTTCGGGAAGCAGCCGGCTGGATTGAGGCGCTGAAACCACTCGAATCCTTCATCCGGATGCAGACAATGGATTGGCTAACGAAGCTCGTCTATCCAATCCGCATCGGCACCCACAACCAGACGGCGTTTGCCTTCGGCCTGATGCTCGACTGGGCGGACCAGGCCGGCGACACCGAATTCCGCGAGGCGATTGCCGCCAAGGCGCTCGCCTTCCACGCGGGGGATACAAATTGCTCGCTCGCCTATGAACCTTCAGGCGAGGACTTCCTGTCGCCCTGCCTGATGGAAGCCGACCTCATGCGCCGCGTGATGGAGCCTGCGGCCTATTCCGCGTGGCTGACGGCCTTCCTGCCGCAGATTCCGGAGGATGGCCGCGCGGACTGGCTGGCGCCGGGCATTGTGCTGGACGCCACCGACGGGAAACTCGTCCATCTGGATGGCGTCAACCTCTCGCGTGCCTGGGCGATGGAAGGCATCGCATCGGCGCTTCCAGAAGGCGATGCTCGCATTCCGGCCTTGCTGGCAGCAGCGGTCGTTCACAAGGAGACCGGCCTCGCGTCGGTAACCGACGCGCACTATTCCGGCAGCCACTGGCTGGCGAGCTTTGCCACCTATCTCGAAACCCGTCGCGGTATCTCTGCCAAATGAAGCTACCATTCGGCCCCGGCGCGTTGGTCACAGCGGCCTTCATCGGGCCGGGCACAGTTACGGCCTGCACGCTTGCTGGCGCCAATTTCGGCTACGCGCTTCTGTGGGCGCTGGTTTTCGCCACCTTCGCCACCGTGATCCTTCAGGAAATGTCGGCGCGCCTCGGTGTCGTCACCGGCGCGGGGCTGGGCGAGGCGTTGATGGCAGGGGCTGGCCATCCCGGCATCCGGATCGCCGCGGCGGCGCTCATCGTCGTGGCGCTCGCCCTCGGCAATGCCGCTTACCAGGCTGGCAACCTCACCGGCGCTTCGCTCGGCGGCGAAGCGATCGCCGGCGCGGCTGGTCCGGGTCGTAAGGTATTCGTCAGTGTACTGGCGTTGGTTGCCGCGATCTTTCTGCTGACAGGCAGCTACAAGCTTCTCGAAAGGGTGCTGATTGGTCTCGTGATATTGATGAGCCTCGCCTTTGCGGGCAGCGTGCTGATCACGCGTCCTGATCTCGGCGCAATGCTGCAGGGTCTTGTGCCGCAATTGCCCGATGGCAGCCTGTTTACTGCCGTAGCCCTGATCGGAACCACGATCGTACCCTATAATCTGTTCCTTCATGCGTCTGCTGCGCGCGAGCGCTGGGCGGACAAAGGCGAAGATGCGCTCTCCGAGGCGCGCCGGGATACCCAGGTGTCAGTCGGCCTCGGCGGCCTGATTTCGATCTTCATCCTCGTGACGGCTGCCGCGAGCCTGTTTGCATCCGGATTGCCGATCAAATCCGGCGCCGACCTCGCGCGGGCCATCGAGCCCGCCTACGGACCCCTGGCGAGATATCTCGTCGGCACGGGACTGCTCGCGGCGGGGCTTAGTTCGGCGATCACCGCGCCGCTGGCGG
>JBGSKU010000252.1:0-4255 GCA_041741055.1 Hyphomonas sp. | reverse complement strand
GTCCGCGAACTTGTCCGCCGCGCCGAGGCCGAAGGCCTGCGCACGCTCCTGGTCGAGGGCGGCAGCCAGCTTGCCGCCAGCTTCGTGCGCGAAGGTCTCGTCCATGAACTCGCCTGGTTCCGCGCGCCGCTCCTGATCGGCGGGGAAGGGCTCTCTGCTGTCGGTGAGCTCGGCCTGACCGACCTGAAGGCTGCGACGCGCTGGCGTCCTGTCGCGACGGAACGGATTGGAGAAGACGTCCTCGATACTTATGTTCGCTTTGAGCAATAGGCCCAGGCAGGATTTCCCGATGTTTACAGGCCTCGTCACTGATGTCGGCACCGTCCGGCGCGCGGAGCACCGCAATGGCCTCACCCGGTTCGAGGTCGAGAGCGGCTATCCGCTGTCCGCCATCGCCATGGGTGCGTCCATCCTCCACGCCGGCGTCTGCCTGACCGTGGTGGACATGGGCGAAGCGCCGCGCGGATCCTGGTTCGCCGTCGAGGCCGTGCCCGAAACCCTGTCCAGAACCATCCTCGGCAGCTGGACCGAAGGCAGCCGTGTCAATCTCGAACAGAGCCTCAAGCTCGGTGACGAACTCGGCGGCCACTTCGTATTCGGCCATGTCGATGGCGTCGGCGAGATCGTCTCGGTCGAGCCCGAAGGCCAGAGCTTCCGGGTCACCATCCGCCCACCGGCAGACATCGCCCGCTACTTCGCCACCAAGGGCTCCGCCGCCATCAACGGCGTCTCGCTCACCGTGGCCGCCGCCCTGCCGAACGGCGACTTCCAGGTCGCCATCATCCCCCACACCTGGGAAGTCACGACCCTCAGCACACTGAAGGCCGGCGACAAGGTGAACCTCGAAATCGACATGCTGGCGCGCTACGTGGCGCGCATGATCGGCGCCGATGCGCCGCAAGGAAAGCCCGCCCCATGAGCAATGACTTCCACGCCGCCATCTCGTCCATCGAGGAAATCATCGAGGATGCGCGCAACGGGCGCATGTTCATCCTCGTCGACGCCGAGGACCGAGAGAACGAGGGCGACCTCGTCATTCCCGCCACCTTCGCCACGCCGGAAGCGGTGAATTTCATGGCCAAGCATGGCCGCGGCCTGATCTGCCTGTCGATGACGCAGGAACGCGCCCACACGCTCCAGCTCGACATGATGACCCGCAACAACCGGGAAAGCATGCAGACCGCCTTCACGGTCTCCATCGAGGCGAAAGAGGGCGTCACCACCGGCATCTCCGCGCATGACCGCGCGCGCACCATCGCCGTTGCAATTGATCCGACCAAGGACAATGATGACATCGTCACGCCCGGCCACGTCTTCCCGCTGATCGCCAAGGAGGGCGGCACGCTTGTCCGCGCCGGCCACACGGAAGCCGCCGTTGACATCTCCCGCATGGCCGGTCTCTATCCAGCTGGCGTGATCTGCGAGATCATGAACGATGACGGCACCATGGCCCGCCTGCCGGAACTGGTCGCCTTCGCCCAGCTGCACAATCTCAAGATAGGCACCATAGCGGATCTGATTGCCTGGCGCCGCCAGAATGACCGGTTCCTCGAGCGCCGGGTCGAGGCCCCGCTCGACTCCGCCTTTGGCGACGGGTTTCGCACGGTCTGTTTCCGCAATGCGCTCGACGGATCGGAACACATCGCCATCGTGCACGGAGAGATCCGCCCGGACTCGCTGACGCTGGTCCGCGTCCACCGCACCGACGTCCTCGCGGACGTGCTGGGCGAGCGCGGTCCCCGCGAAGGCCTTGTCAGCAAAGCGATGCAACTGATTGCGAAAGCGCCGGAGCCGGGCGTCGTGGTTTTCGTCAACATGATGCACCCCAATGCCATTGCAGAGCGTCTAGGCCTCAAATCGGCCATTCCGCGCGACCCCACCGCCCCCTTGCGCGAATACGGCATCGGGGCCCAGATCCTGCGTGAACTCGGCGTGCGCCGCATGATCTACCTGTCTGATACGCAGCCCACCCGCCTTGCGGGACTTGACGGATACGGCCTGACGATAGAGGGCTGGCGCCGCCTGAACGAGGAGAACACCTGATGGCCGACCGCGTCCTGATCGCGATTTCGCGCTATTACAAGCATATCAGCGACGAGCTGGAAGCGGGCGCGCTGGAAGTGCTCGAAGCGGCTGGCGCGAAAGTCACCGTGATGGAAGTGCCCGGCGCATTCGAAATCCCGGGCCTGATCGCCATGGCCGCCGATTCCGGCCGCTTTGACGGCGCCATTGCGCTCGGTTGCGTGATCCGCGGCGAAACCTCGCACTATGACTATGTCTGCGGCGAAAGCGCCCGCGGCCTGATGGACCTCATCGTCCAGCGCCGCCAGGCCGTCGGCTACGGCATCCTGACGGTCGAGAACGAAGCCCAGGCGCTTGCCCGCGCCGACCGCAAGCGCAAGAACAAGGGCGCCGAAGCGGCCAATGCCTGCCTCGCGATGATCAAGTTCCGCAAAGAGCTGATCCGTTGAGCGCGCCGAAACTCCCCTTCGACGTGATACGGGCCCGCCGCGCGGGGGCACGCCTGGCTGCCGTCCAGGCGCTTTATGAGATGGAGCAGACGGAGAAATCCGCCCGCGCCACGGTGCGCGAGTTCATGGAAGACCGCCTCGGCCTCGGCCCGGACGGCGCCCCCATCGAGGATGCCGATCCGGACCTGTTCAAGTCGGTCGTCAACGCGGTCGTCGAACATCAGGCCAGGATCGACAATGCCATTCTCGCGCGCCTCGCCGAAGGCTGGAAGCTGACCCGTCTGGACGCCACCATGCGCGCGCTGCTGCGCGCGGCCGGCGCCGAATTCATAGTGCACCAGGAACTCTCCGACGCGGTGATCCTCGACGAATACGTCTCGCTCGCCCACGATTTCTTCGACGAGCCCGACGCCAAATTCGCCAACGCCCTCCTCCAGAACATGGGCCGCGACCTGCGCGCCTGACCCCACACCCCAACCGCTCCCCCCTTGTCATCCCGGCGAAAGCCGGGACCCAGCGAGGCAAGCAGAGCAGGGCGTTACGCAACAAAATCCGGGGGCCTGGAAAAGAAAATGCAGCGCTAATTCAAGAGCTTGTAAAATAGTTGTCGCGCGCGAACGCACCCCCTCCGCAGGCGGAGGTATACTGCGCGCATGTGGTCCATCAGCCGCCTCCGCCAGCATCCGCATTTTGCGCCGCTTTTCGCGCATGTGCACCCGCTGTGCTGGCTGATCCTCTGGTGGGAACTCAACCGCCTCATCCGCTGGTACGAGTGCTACCGGCCCGAGAATACACTCTACAGTGTCAACCGCTGGGGCCGCGTCACCGTCCATTGCATCGTCCCGCGCCCCGACCCGCGCCTCTACCGGCCCATCCCCCGCACCTTCCGTGAACTGAGTGATCCGAGCTGGGGCATGAGCGTGCCCACCAACCTCGCTTCAGATGATCCTTCAATCTGGCACACCTTCATCCTCCCCCGTTTCACGGGGGAGGTGTCACCGAAGGTGACGGAGGGGGGCCTCACCCCCATCCCCAACACCTCCTAGCCCTCCTTGTCATCCCGGCGCACGCCGGGACCCAGACTTCAACCCAAGCCCGCCCTGGATCCCGGCCTGCGCCGGGATGACAAAGAACACGATACCAAGACAGGCGTGTTCGCACCCAGAAAACCGGCCAGCCCCCAAGCGCGTCCGGGCAAACGTGCAGCCTAGTCCTCGCCGACCTTCACAACGCGGCGGCCAGTATTCTCGCCGCGGAAGAGGCCACAGAAGGCTTCGGGCATGGCGGCGATTCCCTCGAAGCGTTCTTCCTGCGTCTTCAGGGATCCGCTCGCGATCATCCGCGCCATGGTGGAGAGGGCTTCGGGGAAGCCGCGCGCAAAGTCGAAAACGACGAGGCCCTGCATGTTCACGCGATGCGTGATGAACGGCTTGGTGTTGACGATGCCCGGGGTTTGCTCCGGGGTCAGATTATAGTCTGCGACCTGACCGGAAATGCAGATCCGACCGTTCAGGGCCATCAGGGGCAGTGCGCGGTTGACCATTGCATTGCCGACATTGTCGAACAGGATGTCGATGCCCGCCGGAAATTCCGCTGCGATCGCACCGGTGAGGTCCGCCGCCGACTTGTAATTGATTGCGGCATCAAAGCCCGCCGCCTTCACAAGCCAGTCGCACTTGGCATCCGAGCCCGCCACCCCGACGATCTTCGAAGCGCCCCAGGCTTTTGCAAGCTGGCCGGCGGTCGCGCCGACCGGACCGGCCGCCGACGTCACCAGCACGGTG
>JBGSKU010000251.1:0-2781 GCA_041741055.1 Hyphomonas sp. | reverse complement strand
GCTCGCGCAGGCAGTGGCCGTCTTCGAGCAGCAGGAGGTCTTCGCCCGCGAGGTCTTCGGGCGAGAGGCCGTTCTTGCGGGCCAGCGGGTGACCTGAAGGGGCGGCGAGCAGGAACTCGTCGTCGAACAGGGTCATGGTCTCGATGCCGGGCGCATCCCAGGGCAGCGCGATGAAGGCGGCGTCGATCGTGCGGGCCCTCAACTGGTCGACGAGCCGGCTGGTGCGGTCTTCGGTCAGGTAGAGTCTGAGATCGGGATATTCCCGCGTTAGCAGGCTGACCGTCTGGGGCAGAACGAAGGGCGCGATGGTCGGGATGGCGCCCAGATGGAAGGGGCCGGAGAAGAGGGCGCCGGCCGTGGAGACCGATTGGACGAGGGCGTGGGCATCGCCCAGCAGGGCAGAGGCCCGGGCGGCCGCGATCTCGCCGGCATGGGTCAGCGTAGCCCCGCGCGATTCGCGCTCGGCAAGTGACACGCCGAGAATGTCCTCGAGTTCCTTGATCCCGGCCGACAGGGTCGGCTGGGTGACATGGCAGGCCTCGGCGGCGCGCGAGAAAGAGCCGGTTTCTCCAAGGGCGACAAGGAATTGCAGCTGGCGAAGAGTCGGAAGGATCATAGGTATACTCTATATCTGATAGCGGAATAATCAATTTTCTTTATCTGCTGCGGTGCAGCAATTGTCCAGAGGACTCATCGTTCACCGTGGTGAGTCGTTCATCCGAATTTCCCACTGCAGGAGACCTCCCCATGCTTGGCATTGGCCAAAAGCTGCCCGAATTCAGCGTGACCGGCGTGAAGCCGAAATTCATGCGCCACGAAGAGAACGGCGAAAGCGCGTTCGAGACCATCGACCAGAACAGCTTCGCCGGTCTGTGGAAGGTCATCTTCTTCTATCCGAAGGACTTCACCTTCGTCTGCCCGACTGAAATCGCCGAGTTCGCGCGCCTGACGCCGGAATTCGCGGACCGCGACGCGGTGGTCCTGGGCGGCTCGACCGACAACGAGTTCGTGAAACTCGCCTGGCGCCGCGAGCATCCGGATCTGCACGAGCTGAAGATGTGGCAGTTCGCCGACACCAATGGCTCGCTGGTCGATGGCCTGGGCGTGCGGGAGCCGGATGCGGGCGTTGCCTATCGCGCGACTTTCATCGTCGATCCGCACAATGTCATCCAGCACGTCTACGTCACCAACCTGAACGTCGGACGCAACCCGCAGGACACGCTGCGCGTGCTCGACGCGCTGCAGACCGACGAGCTGTGCCCGTGCAACCGTCCGGTTGGCGGCAAGACGCTCGAACTGGCCTGATCCCCTCCATCCGGCCCTGGCGCCGCTTCGCTCTTCCCCCAACCCGTGCGAAGCGGCTTGCTCCGGGGCCGGATGGTTCCTCCCAGATCCTGTTGCAGGAGCCCTTTGAACCATGTCGCTTGAAACCCTGAAGACCCTGATCCCGGACTATGCCAAGGATATCCGGCTGAACATCGGTTCGCTGGCCAATGAAACGATCCTCACGGAACAGCAGAAGTATGGCTGCTTCCTCGCCTGCGCGCATGCGGCCGGCGAGCCGGCAACGCTGCGTGCGGTCGACGCCGAAGTGCGTCCGTTCCTGTCGGCGGAAGCCGTCGCTGCAGCGAAGTCGGCCAGCGCGATCATGGGCATGAACAATGTCTATTACCGTGCCACCCACCTCGTTTCGAATACGACATACCAGACCATGCCCGCGCGTCTTCGGATGAACGTGATCGGCAATCCCGGTGTTCCGAAGGCGGATTTCGAGCTCTGGTCGATGGCTGTGTCGGCGATCAATGGCTGCGGCATGTGCCTCGATGCGCACGAAGCAGAGCTGCGCAAACATGGCATGACCAGCGAACAGATCCAGGCTGCGCTGCGGATCGGCGCGGTGGTGAATGCGGTGGCCTGCGTGATGGCGGCCGAAAAGGCATTGCAGGCCGAGCCGGTCTGAACCGGACTGAAGCGGAAAATCACAGGCCCTCGGATCCTCGGTCCGGGGGCCTTGTTTTTGGGCGGCGCTGCATTGCAATCCTGTAAGGTCCGGTGCGCGTTGGGGTAGATGCATCGCTTGGCCGGCGACCGATGCGGCATCGCAACACACGCTGACAAGCCCCGGAAAAAGCTCGAAAATTTGATCGCCTTGTACGCGAGCGGATAATCCGTACTCACCCGGTTCCGCCGATGAACCCATTTTGTTCCCGAATTGGACTTATGTGGAAATCCTGATTCGCTTCGGGCGCCCATTGAGACCCATAGTCGCCCATGATAGTCCACGTTTACACATGGTTTACCCATGGCGGGGTTGAGGCAAATCAAGACAAGGACGGGCGGGTGTTTTTTTCCACCTATGAGGGCGCTATTGACGCAAAAGGGCGGGTTTCGATCCCGGCACCCTTTCGCGCCGCGCTTGGCGGAAATACCCGCGTTTTCATCTGGGTAGCGCCCGACGGATCGGGTGCGCTGGAAGGTGGCGGGGAGGCCCTCATGGAACTCTACGCCGAGACGCTGGCGGAACTGCCCCTGCAATCCCCGGTTCGGGAAGCCTTCGTCACGTCGGTGATCGCCGGGTCCGCCGATCTCAAGATCGACGACACGGGCCGGATCAAGCTGCCGGACGATTTCTGCGAGGCGGCCGGGCTGTCGGGCCGGATCCGGTTCACAGGCGCCATCGAGAGTTTCAAGATCTGGGACCCTGCCCGGTTTGACGCGCACCGCGCCAAGCAGGCCGGTATCGCGCAGCGCCCCGATACGCTGGAAGCCTTCCACGCCGCC
>JBGSKU010000250.1:0-3063 GCA_041741055.1 Hyphomonas sp. | reverse complement strand
AGGCGCTGGCCCCGCGACGCCGCTCGTGGTCTTCGTTGGCCGTCTCGATCCGGTGAAGGGCGTCGACACGCTGATCCGCGCCTTCCGGCAGGTCGCCAATCCGGACGCCCGCCTCGCCATCGTCGGCGACGGATCGGAGCGCGCGCAGCTCGAAGCGATGGCAGCAGGTGACCACCGTATCGTCTTCATGGGCTATTCGAAAGCGCCCGCCGACTGGTACCGCGCGGCAGACCTGCTCGTCATGCCTTCGCGCAACGAACCCTTCTCCCTCGTCTGTCTCGAGGCGATGGCCTGCGATACGCCGCTGCTCGTCTCGGATGTTGACGGGTTCCAGGAAATCTTCCGCGACCGGCCGGACAACCGCTATCCGGAAGGCGATGCCGGGATCCTCGCCGCGCGCATCACGGAGCGCCTCACCGCCAAGCTTTCCGGCCAGGTCACGCGTGACAGATATGACATGACCCGCTTCGACCGCGCTGCCGGCATCGCCGCCATCACCGAATTCTATGCTGAGGTCCGCGCCGCCAAGCTTGGCTTGCGCGCCGCCGTGACCGCCTGAAGCCCGTCAGTCTACGGACGGAGATCGGTTCGCAATCGAGAAGATGTTCTCGTTGATATGCACGAAATCTCGGTTCAGCGGCGCAATCGCGCGCAGGAAATTCCCGGAGCGCGCCTCGCCCGGCATCATCCAGTCGTGCAGCTCCATCACCACGACATAGAAATCGTCGAGCCAGGGCGCGGGCCGCGAGAAGAGATCGTGCTCGAACCCTTCGATATCGACCTTGAGCAGGAAGGGCACAGCCCCTTCGCCGCCATGCCGGGCCATCAGATCCGGCACCGTGGTGAAGACCAGGTCGCCGTCCGGATCGGACACGACCTGAAGGGCGGCGGTGCCACGGCCGATATCAACCACGCGGCCGACGCTGGCCTCGGCGGCAATGGCCGCTTGCACGGGCAGGATGTTCCGTCCACGGCAGTTTTCGGACAGGGTCGCGAAATTGTCGTCTCCCGGCTCGACCGTGACAATGCGGGCTTCAGGAAAGTGCTCCGAAAAGTAGAGTGAGGACAGACCGATATTACCGCCGCAATCGACGATCAGCGGCGTCTTGCCGGCCTTGAGCAGCGCATCATAGCGCGCGCGGATATCCGGGTGGCGGGCGAGGCGTTCGAGGCGGTAATCTTCAGACTGGAAGATCTGTTTGGCGATCGACAGGTCGCTCTTGCTGCGGATCCGGAACGTCGTGCGCGCCTTCGTGATGCGGTTCAACACGGTCTGTTTGTCCGTGTACGGCGGGGACAGGAACACATAGGTGCCCTTACGGGCGCTGAGGGCCTGTTCGACCCGCCGGCCGAGCCATTTCGCCAGCCGGCTGGCACTGAGCTTCGGACCGCGGCGCCGGGTCATGACATGCCTCTCCTGTGCTCGTGAAGCCCCTGAAAATTCACCGTAATTGGGGCGCGGGCGCGGATCAAGCGACCAGACCTGCGCCTTCATCGAGGCCGAGCGCGATATTCAGGTTCTGCACCGCCGCACCGGACGCCCCCTTCCCGAGATTGTCGAGCCGGGCGACAAGGCGCGCCTGATCGTCCGTGCCGAAGACATAAAGCTCCAGCCGGTTGGTGTCGTTGCAGCCTTCGGCGTCCAGCGTCTTGATCGCATCGCCTTCAGCCAGCGGCACAACCCGCACGAACGGCTCTGCGGCGTAGGTGGACTCAAGCAGCTTGTGCACGGCGGCGCGCTTGGGCTTCTTGGGCAGGGCCCAGAGCGGCAGCGGGACTTCGATGATCATGCCCTGCGCGAACCGGCCGACCGCCGGCAGGAACATCGGCAGATGGGTGAGCCCGGCATGTTTCTTCATTTCCGGTGGGTGCTTGTGCGCCTGGCCGAGGGCGTAGATGCGGTAATTGTCTTCGGTCTGGCGATCCTCGAACTCGGCGATCATCGCCTTGCCGCCGCCGGAATAGCCGGAAACCGCATTGACCGTGACCGGCCAGTCATTCGGCAACAGGCCCGACACGACCAGCGGACGCACCAGCGCAATGAAGCCGGTGGGATAACATCCCGGATTTGAAATGCGCTTGGCAGCCGCAATTGCGCGGCGCTGGCCCTTGTCCATCTCCGGAAAGCCATAGACCCAGCCCGCCGAAGTGCGGTGCGCCGTGGACGCATCGATGATCACGGTGTTGGGGTTCGACACCAGGCTGACGGCGAAGCGCGCCGCATCATCCGGAAGGCAGAGGATCACCGCATCGGACTTGTTCATCAGGGCGGCGCGCGCCTCGGTGTCCTTGCGCTTGGCATCGTCGATCGACAGCAGCTCGATATCGGTGCGGGCCTTCAACCGCGCCGCAATCTGCAGGCCCGTCGTGCCCGCTTCACCGTCAATGAAAACCTTCGGTATCATACGCCCACTCCTCTGAGGTCAGGGCAAAAACAAAACGGGCGCCTCGTTTCCGAAGCGCCCGCCTGAAAGGGTATATCCCGGGTGCGGTTAGCGCTTCGAGAACTGGAAGCTGCGGCGGGCTTTCGCTTTGCCGTACTTCTTGCGTTCGACGACGCGCGGATCGCGGGTCATGAAGCCGAACGGCTTGAGCACGGCGCGAAGGCCCGGCTCATAGTTCACGAGGGCGCGCGAAATGCCGTGACGCACAGCGCCGGCCTGGCCCATGAGGCCCGAACCCTTGACGGTGCAGATCACGTCGAACTCGCTGGCGCGGCCGGCTTCGATCAGCGGCTGGGCGATAACCATGCGCAGCACGGGGCGTGCGAAGTAGGTTTCCTGGTCGCGGCCGTTGATGGTGATCTTGCCGGTGCCACGCTTGATCCAGACGCGGGCGGTGGCTTCCTTGCGGCGGCCGGTGCCGTAGGCGCGGCCGAGTGAATCGATCTTGGGCTCAGCCTTCACAGCAGGAGCTGCCGAAGGTGCGCCGGTCATTGCGCCAAGGTCTTTCAGGGAAGCGGAGGTATCGGTCATGTGGATCAGGCCGTTTTCGAGTTCTTGCGGTTCATCGATTTGAAGTCGACGAGCTCGGGTTGTTGGGCGACGTGCGGATGTTCCGCGC
>JBGSKU010000249.1:0-2039 GCA_041741055.1 Hyphomonas sp. | reverse complement strand
GTCGCGGCCTTCGTATTCTTCCACGCCGCCGCGTTCAAGGATCCAGGCGCGGCGGCCGCGGGAGAGGCCGGCTTCCACGTCGATGGCGACCGCGGCGTCGGAATAGGGGCCTGAGGTGTCATAGACGCGCACGGCGGGTTCGTTCGCAGACGGATGAAGATCGATCTCGCGGTGCGGCACGGCGAGCGTGGGGTCGGCGTCCGGGTGCGAGTAGACCTTGCGGCTGGCGGGCAGCGGGCCGGTGGTGACAGCGCGGGGCGTGAAATCGCCGGGCTTGGTGGGGGTGTTCATGGGGCGGACTTTCTCTTGTGATAGGTTAGGGCCATCGCGATGCAGTGCCGCACGGTGGCGTCCGGCAGGGGCTGGCCGAGGGGGAAGCGGATTTCGCGGTTGCCGATGAAAGTGAGGTCATCGCTGTAGCGGTCTCGCCAGGTTTCGATCAGCGAGGTCTGGCAGCTGACGAAGAGACTGGCGGTGGCGGGTTGTTTCGGGGACCAGGCGAGCCGGATGGTAGTGCCGCTTCGTGTGGCTTCGGTGAGATAGGCCGGTTCGCCCCATTTCAGGGTCTCGGTGAGCGGGCCAGCTGCGGGGAGGCCGGCGGCGGTGTCGAAGATGAGCCGGCGCAGGGACAGCAGCAGTTTGCGCGCGGCAGGCGGGAACGCCTCATACGCAGCGGCGACAGCTGGCGGCATGGTTTGCAGGGAGGCCTTTGTGGCCATGTGTACTCTCCGTCCCTCGCGCCGGCATGACCCGGATCAGGTTCAAAGGGTAACTCTCAGCCCGGCCCCATGCCGGACACCCCTCGGATGACGAATGTTTAGCCTGAAAATAGGCAAGTGGAAACCCGGGTCCAGCTGGGCTCAGCCCCGAATGCCGCGAAGCCAATGCTCTTCTCCAACTATGGAGATGTTGCCTCCGGCATTCCGGATTGCGACCGCCTTCTCGATCTTCCGGCCATAGCTCGAATGGGCCCAGCTATCTGTCGCGTAGATGCCAATGACAAGGTACTTTGTATCCTTCGTCAATGATCCGGCAAAGCCGCCCTCATGTTCGACGGCGCTCTCGCAGTCCCGACGTGATCCGAATCCAAATGTTCCAGTAAAGCAGAAGCGATTTCCAGGGACTGCAATTGCGGGTGCGGGATAGCAGAACGGAAGCGAAGCGGCCTTTTGGGCTTCGCCAGTCTCATAGTCACCGCCGGAAAACGCTGTCAGGGTCTCAAAAAGTTCTGTCGCTTCTCCCTCATCGAGAACGCCGTCGCGCAAGTATTCGTTCACGCGGTCGTAGAGCAGTCCGACGACGGGATTGCTGGTGGCGTCCTTGTTCGCGACTAGCCATTTGCAGAGGTATTCAGCCTCGGACTGATTGACTGTACCGTCCGCAATGAGTCCGTGCGCCAATCCGATGAGTTCGTTTACTTGACGGTCATCGATTCTCGCGCGCCCATACAGGTTGCGCAGTGCATGAATATCCATTGCTTCCCCTAACTTCCAAACGGACCTCGATTTCCAATCTAATGGAGAAGCGTTTCTGTTGTCTAGACGCGGCAAAGTTTGGGCGGCGGGCCGGGCGGCAAGGCCCGGCCCGGACGGGCCTAGTGGCCGTAGGCTTCGTTGATGATCGTGAAGGCCGCGTCGAAGCGGCCTTCGGCTTCGGCGTTGCGGAGGAATTTCACCTGGCCGGTGAGGTTTTCCTTCGACGCCGGCAGGGCCTGGAAGTTGGCCAACGTCTCGGCGATGAAATCCCTCAGGGGCATGTAGGCCTCGACCCTGGATTGGCCGGGGGTCAGTTCGGTTTGCACGCCGGGCGGGGCGATCTCGATCACCTCGACATTCGTGGCGCGCAGGACATAGCGCAGCGATTGGGTCCAGGAGTGCATTGCGGCTTTCGAGGCGCTGTAGGTGGGCGTGGCGGTCAGCGGCACGAAGGCGAGACCGGAGGTGACGGTCATCACTGTGGCGGCCGACTGCGCGCGCAGGTGTGGCAGGAAGGCGGCGGTCAGGCGGATCGGGCCGAGGATGTTGGTCGCGACGGTTGCC
>JBGSKU010000248.1:0-2849 GCA_041741055.1 Hyphomonas sp. | reverse complement strand
CCATCGAGATGCGCGCGCTCTTGCCCGCCGCCATCACCACGATCATCGTCTCGCCGATGGCGCGCGACACCGCCAGCAGCAGCGCCGCAATGATGCCCGGCAGCGCCGCCGGCACGACAACCTGTTTCACGGTCTCGGACTTGGTGGCGCCCAGCGCGTAGGCCGCATCGCGCAGGGTCTGCGGCACGGCGTTAATCACGTCATCCGACAGTGACGACACGAACGGGATCACCATGATGCCCATCACGAGACCTGCCGCCAGCGCGCTGGTCGGCTGCGCGGCCAGCACCGGCTCGCTGGCAAGGCCCACCTGGATGATCAGCTCGTTGATCCAGATCGCCAGCTGGCGGATGGCCGGAGCCACCACCAGCAGAGCGAAGAAGCCGTAGACCACGGTCGGAATACCGGCGAGGATTTCCAGTACCGGCTTGATCCAGCCGCGCGCCTTGGGCGAGGCATATTCCGAAAGGAAGATCGCCGAGAACAGGCCGATTGGCGCCGCCACCAGCATGGCGATCAGCGCGATCATGAACGTCCCGAAGAACAGCGGCAGCGCGCCGAACTCGGCATTGGTTTGCGCGTTCCAGCGTGTACCGGTCAGGAAATCCCAGGCCGAAACCTTCTGGAAGAACAGGAGGCTTTCATACAGCAGCGACACGACGATACCGGCCGTGGTCGCAATCGCCACGCCGGCGCACAGGAACAGCACCAGCTCCATGCCCTGCTCGACCAGCGCGCGGGCGCGGAAGTCCGGCCGAAGGCGGCCCTGTGCCCAGAAGATGCCGATTGCGGCCATCACGCCGAGCAGCACCAACGTCGCTGCATTCACGAAGCCGCGCAGTTCGAGATAGCGGTTGGTGATGGCCTGGAACACCCGGTCTGCCCCGGCGCTGGCGGCGTTGCCGGCGGCCATGCGCACCGAGTCGAGATAGCTTTG
The DNA here is from genome assembly GCA_041741055.1 of Hyphomonas sp. Classification (GTDB taxonomy): domain Bacteria; phylum Pseudomonadota; class Alphaproteobacteria; order Caulobacterales; family Hyphomonadaceae; genus Hyphomonas. Next base: position 1,912 of record JBGSKU010000248.1, on the reverse strand, counting down.
CAGTTCAGGCGCCGACAGACGGTCGAACGAGGACGGCAGCTCGCGCGTCAGCTGGCTGCGCGTGAGGTCGTCGGCGAAGATGGCATAGGCCACGGCGATCAGCAGCACCGGCACGACGGTGCACATCGCCACGTAATATCCGTGATAGTTGGGGCGCGAGTGCATCCGCCCGGTCGCCGTCTCAAGCAGACGCTCCGCGCGGGTGCGGCCCAGGAAGAAGGCGGCAGAACCGAAAACCGCGATCAGCGCGATCAGCAGCCAGCCCATCGGCAGTTGGCCAAGCTGTTGCAACATGACGAACCCTGTGGCCACTCGAACGATCCCATAAAAGGAGCGTGCGACAGTTATGTGACAGCGACGTCACAAAACCAAGAACGGCTGCAATCCCTTGCGTAAAATACGCAACTCCCCCACTTTCAGCCCCATGACAACGCAAGAAAAATCCGGCCCGGGCTGGCATGGCACGACAGTGCTCGCCGTGCGCAAGGGCAACAAGATCGTGATGCTTTCAGACGGCCAGGTTTCGATGGGCGCCACGATCATGAAAGGCAACGCCCGCAAGGTGCGCCGAATCGCTGACGGCAAGATCCTCGCCGTCTTTGCAGGCGCCACCGCCGACGCGTTTACCCTGTTCGAGCGGCTGGAACAGAAACTCGAACGCTTCCCTAGCCAGCTGCAGCGCGCGGCGGTCGAACTCGCGAAGGACTGGCGCACCGAGCGCTACCTGCAGAAACTGGAAGCGCTGCTGATCGTGGCCGACAAGACCAGCACGCTGGTCATCACCGGCGCCGGCGACGTGCTGGAGCCCGAACATCCTGTGGTCGCCATCGGGTCGGGCGGCAATTTTGCGCTCTCGGCGGCACGAGGCCTATATGAATACGAGCAGGACGCCGAAGTGATCGGTCGCAAGGCCATGGAGATCGCGGCCGACATCTGCGTGTACACCAACGCACACTTCACGGTGGAAACCCTCGATGTTTGAGCCGTCCGACATCCGCGCCGCCGTTGAGGCGGGCATTCTCACCCGCGATCAGGCCACACGCCTCGAAGCCTTCCTCGCCAGCCGCGCGAACCCTGCCCCGCGCACCGCGGCTGCCACGGACGAGAACCTGCGCTTCCTCAACAATTTCAACGACATCTTCATTACGATTGGCATCGTCATCCTGGCCATGGGCCTCACCGGGATCACCGGCCTCTTCTTCGGTCCGAAGTTCTGGTCGATGGTCACCGGCGGCAATGCCGGCGCCTTCGGCGCTGTCATCCTGATGCCGGTCGCCGGCGTGATGTGGTTACTGGCCGAGTATTTCGGCGGTCGCCGCCGGATGCTCCTGCCGACCATGGCGGCCGTCTCGGTCTTCACCCTGTATTCCGGCCTGTCGGTCGGGATGCTGCTGAGCGGCCTGACCGGCGCCAATGCCGAAACCGTCAGCAGCCTCAGCCAGGCCTGGGAGACGCTGGGCAATACCGGGATCAGCACCTTTCTCGGTTGCGGCGGCGCCGCGCTCGTCGCCTGGCTGCGCTTCCGCCTGCCCTTCTGCATGTTCCTGATGGCGGTCTCGACCGCCGCTGCCGCATACACCTTCGCCGGGTTTTTCGGCAGTGCGGGCCTCGTCATCGGCGGCCTGCTGTCCGTGCTCATCGGCTTTGCCACGCTGGCTGCAGCCATCTGGTTCGACCAGAAGGATCCCGGCCGCATCACCCGCCTGTCGGACAGTGCATTTTGGTTGCACGTCGCCGCCGCGCCGCAGATCATCCTCGGCCTGCGCGGCATGATCATGGGCGCACCGACGGCGACGCCCAGCACGCCTGAAGCGATGATGCTGCTCGCCTGCCTCGTGGGGCTGGGCCTTCTGTCGCTGGCACTGAACCGGCGGGCGCTGGTTGTCTCCAGCCTGCTCAGCTTCTGGCTGGC
>JBGSKU010000247.1:0-3038 GCA_041741055.1 Hyphomonas sp. | reverse complement strand
GGGCTGGCGCGGTCCTGCGTGGCGGCGCGCGTGCGGGCCGGATCGTCAGCGGCAGTGTCGATGGCCGTTTCGGTCGCGTTATCGGCCACGCCGGTGACTGGCAGGCCGTTCTCATGCTGGAACGCAATGACGGCGCGCTTGGTGCCCTGGCCGAAGATGCCATCGACACCGTTGGTGCTGTAACCGAGCGTATTGAGATCCGTCTGGAGCGCCCGGACCCGGTCACCCCGGCTGCCGACCGAGAGGGGTTTCAGCGACGGCGCGGGCGCGGTGGGATCAGGCGCGACGTTCTGCGGGGCCTGGGTGATCGACAGCGCCGTCTCGGTCCAGAGGATGCGCAGGTCTTCGTGATTGGCCGCGACGGGATCGTTCGGATTGCCGCGATTGACCCCGCGCGAAACTTTCGCCGCATCGTTTTGGTCGGCATAGGCGTTGAGGCCGTTGGCTTTCCAGAACGCGGCGGCGACTTCGACCGACTTGGTGAGATCGCGCTTCAGGATGTCGGGATCGTTGACGAGGTCTATTCCCGAGACTTCAGCATAGCGTGTGTAATTGGCGCGGCCGGTCAATTGAATGAAGCCGCGACCCCTGTATTTCCAACCATCACCCGGCTCTGTATTTCCCAGATCGGCCCGGCCGCCATAGACCGTATTGGCGATCAACTCTTTTTTCCGGGCATGTTGCTTGGCGAGATCCGGATTGCGCCGGTAGATCCGGAAGGTTTTCTTCAAACCCTCTTCCGAATAGTTGAAACCTTCTTCGGTGTACTTGAACCAACCGGTCTCCACGAGCCCCTGGCCAAAGAAGTGTCCAAGGCGCAGCGGGGTGTCGATCTCATACTCTTCGAGCTTCGACCACGAATCGAGGATCGCCTTGATGTAGCGGCCCTGGGTGGTGAGCTGGAGGATATCCCAGCCGTTCCGGCCCGGCAGGAGCCGCGCGATCTTGTCGAGATCTATATCCCCGACGCCCTTGATGGTCGCAATTCTAGCCATGAGCCGTCCCTCCCGGTCCGGCGACTATAGCCTGATTTGCGACGAAATCGTGACTCGCAGGCGCCGGTCAGCGGCGTTTGGCGTCGAGCAGGCTGCCCGCGACAAGACCAACCACAGCCGCGACGAGCAATGAGCGGGGCGACCCATCGGCGCCGAGATCGGTCAGCGCTTTCAGCGTGGCGTCCTGCGCGGTCGCGGCGAGTTGCTTCGCCCGGGCGTCTTCGGCCTTCGACCGCCAGGAGCCGATAAGCAAGGCCGCGCCGGCGGCGACCACCAGACTGCCGGCAAGAACCGCGAGGGCGATCCAGAGGCTCATGTGCTCGGCCAGATAGACCGCGAACGCAGCCACGCCGACGAAATAGGCCGTCAGCAGCAACACGCCGGCGATCACGATGTGGGCAATGCTCTTCGTGCCGCGCGAGACGGCGCCGCCAACGGCATTGCCGGACAGGGACATCAGAAGGGAAACGAGCGGTGACACGTGAGGCAGCGTCGGCCTAGCGCCGCATCACGAGGGAGATGAGGAAGCCCAGGCCGAACGCCAGCAGCAGCGACTGGAACGGATGTTCGCGCGTGTTGGTTTCGATGACCTGTTCGGCCGTGCCGGCCTGTTTGCGGATTTCCTTCAGGGCGTCGCGCAGGTCCGACATCAGGTCTTCGGCGGTTTCGCCGATCTTGCCCTTCGCCTCGGCCACTTCTTCCTCGGCCTTGTGGCCCAGCGCTTTCATGATGTCGTCCATGTCTGCGCGCAGGGCCTCGAGCTTCGCTTCGAGGTCTTTGGTCGAGGCAGAGCGGGCGCGTTTGGACGTGTTTTCGGACTCGGACATAGCGGTCACCTGTGGGTCGGCGCGTCATTCCGGCCAGACGGCCTCAGACAGCGCATGTATGCCTTCTCTTAACCAAGAAGACTGAAGCCCAAGTATAAAGCATGGATCAAATTGCACCGACCACCCGATTCACGCAGCCGGAGAACAGCCGGTGCGCGGGGTTCACCCCTTTTGCAGCCGGCCGCGCATGAGTTCCAGCCAGAGCTGCTGGCGGTGCACCATCGAAATGAGATCGGCCGGGTCGCCCTGCTCGATCAACCGGTCCAGCCAGAGACCAAGCACATTCGCCTGCGAGTCTATCCAGTCTCCCAGAGGGCCCGCCGCGGCAGTAACCGGGGAGGAAACGGCGTGCACGGGCGGGTTGGGTGCATAAGGACATGACCTGCAATCGGCCGGCAGGTCGGCTGCGTCGCCGCGCCCCGGCAGGGCGGCCTGGGCAGGGTCAGCATCGACTTTATGGGCCTGGCGCATGGCTTGGTCTCCAGTTTTGCGAATAATTCTCATTCGCATAACTGGCGGCCGGGGTCAATGGCGCAAAAGTCGTGTCGAAGTGTCCCGAAGGAAATGGTTCACAAGTCCCGGCGGTATGCCGTAAACCCCATGCTCATGGCAGACGACATCCTCCCCTTCAGTTCCGCATTTCCCGAAGCTACCGAAGCCGATTGGCTGCGCGAGGTGGAAAAAGCCCTCAAAGGCAAGAGCGCCGAAACGCTGACGCGCAAGACCGCCGACGGGCTGGGCATCAAGCCGTTGTATCGTGAGAGCGACTTCCCGGCCGCCGCCGATCCGCTCGGCGTGCCCGGCGAGGCGCCGTTCCTGCGCGGCAAGACTGCGGCGCCCGACAAGTGGCTGCCCTGGGACATCCGCCAGCGCTTTGCGCACCCTTCCCCGGCCGAGACAAATGCCGAAATCCTGCGCGACCTTGAGCGCGGGGTCTCGTCGGTCGAGATCCGCATTGATGGCACGGGATGCGAGGGTGTGCAGCTGTGCACGCCGGAGGATTTCAACACGGCGCTTGAGGGCGTGGACGCGTCAATTGCGGCCGTGGCGCTCGATTCGGCGAGCGGCATGGGCACGCGCACGGCGGCCTTGCTGGGCCAATGGGCCGAAGGCCAGGCGGACACATCGACGCTGAAGCTCGATTTCAATCTCGATCCGCTCGGCGCGCTGGCGAAGACGGGCAGGATCGAAGGCGGTCTGGATGCGGCGTTCGGCA
>JBGSKU010000246.1:0-3072 GCA_041741055.1 Hyphomonas sp. | reverse complement strand
CCGCGCCCTGGCCGAAGCGCTCGGCGCGGATGGTTGGGCCGTCTGCGTGCATTATCTTGGCTCGAAGGCCGGTGCCGAGGACACTGCCGGCGCCATCCGGAAGGCGGGTGGCCGCGCCGAAATCGTGCAATGCGACCTGTCGGATGAAACCGCGCGCGACGCACTGGTTTCGCAGGCGGCCGAACGATTGGGCCGGCCGCTGACGCTGCTCGTCAATTCGGCCTCGACCTTCAGCGGGGATTCGGCTGGCGATCATTCCCGTGCGGATTGGGACCATCATTTCGAACCAAACCTGCGTGCCCCGGTTCACCTCGCGCAACAATTCGCCAGGGCGCTTCCGTCCGGCGAGAAGGGGTTGATCGTCAACCTGATCGATCAGCGCGTCTGGAAACTGACCCCCCAATTCTTCACCTACACGCTGTCGAAAGCCGCGCTCTGGCAAGCGACGCAGACGCTCGCCCAGGCCCTTGCGCCGAATATCCGCGTCAATGGAATCGGACCTGGCCCGACCTTGAAAAGCGTTCATCAGACCGATGCGGACTTTGCCGCCGAGAAGGCTGCGACGTTGACTGGTGAAGGCTCGGCGCCCGAAGAAATCGTCCGTGCCCTGCGTTACCTGATTTCCGCCTGGAGCGTGACAGGCCAGATGATCGCCGCCGATGGCGGGCAACATCTGATGTGGCAAACGCCCGACACCCAGTTCTGAGGACAAGCGTTGAACTTTGCATCCGACACGACTGCGCCGGCACATCCGCTTGTGATCGAAGCGATGAACCGCGTGAATAAAGGCATCGAGCCGAGCTATGGCAGCGATGCGGTCACGGCGCGGCTTCGCGCCCTTCTTGCCCGGGCGTTCGACACCGAGGATTTCGACTTCTGGGTCACGGCGTCCGGAACCGCATCGAACGCACTCGCGCTCTCCTGCTTCTGTCCGCCGACCGGCGCGGTGCTTTGCCATGAGGAAGCGCATATCGAACGCGACGAGCGCGGCGCCGTGGAGTTCTTTTCCGGCGGCGGAAAGCTGCGCCTGCTTCCAGGCTTCGGCGCGAAGATCGACCCGCAGGCTTTCGCGGCGGCGCTGGAATCCAACAAGCCGGACTTCGTGCATGAAACACCTTTGCATGTTCTGTCCCTGACCAATCTGACCGAATCCGGAATGGCCTATCGGCCGGAAGAAATTTCGGCACATGCTGAACGTGCGAAAGCCGCCGGACTTTGGGTCCATGTTGATGGTGCGCGCTTTGCCAATGCGATGCTGGGAACCGGAAGAATGCCGGCGGCGATGAGCTGGCAGGCGGGCGTTGATGTCCTGAACCTCGGCCTCACCAAAACCGGCGCGGCGGGCTGCGAGATCATTCTCCTGTTCGGCGCCGCACGGGAAAAGTTTCCGGAGCTGAAAGCGCGGGCCAAACGGTCCGGCCACATGCCGCCGAAGATGCGCTTTCTCGCGGCGCAGGCCGAAGCGATGCTGACCGGCAGTCTGTGGACGAAGCTGGCGGGCGACGCGAACCGGATGGCGCGGCGTCTTGCAGCAGGGTTTGAGGCAAGGGAATTCAAACTGGCTTATCCGTGTGAGGGAAACGAGGTTTTCGTGATGCTGCCGCCGGAGGTCAGCGCAAAGCTGAGGGCAGCGGGCGCGGTCTTCTACGATTGGCCGGGCGGATCGAGCCGGCTCATCTGTTCCTGGGCGACCGAAGAGGCTGATGTCGACGCGCTGTTAGCTGCTCTATAAGTCCGTAGGCGGAGTAAGACCCGCGCCGATCCAGCGATCCAGGATGCCGAATATCTCGCTTGTTTCCATCGGGAAGAGTTCGCGGCCTTCCAGCAGGTTCTGGTGGAGCGCGAGTACAAATAGCGGTCCTGTTGCAACGAGCGTTGCGGCGAGCAAGTGTGGCTTGTCGCTTGGGCCGCCTGGCGTGGCGGCCAGTTTTTCCCGGAACGCGTTGAGCGCAGGTTCCAGCATCGATTCGAGGTAGACCCGGCCGACGACCCTGTCGGCCAGACCTTCCACAAGGCCGAATGCATGTGATCGGGCGAACATGCCTTCCCGGAAGCTGATCTCGGTCATCTTGATGTATTCGGAAACTGCTGTGGCCGGATCTTTCGATGGCGCCCGGACGAGAGCCCAGATCTGCTCCGAGCGCGCAGCGATTGACCGGATGATCTCGATGACAAGGCCCTGCCGGTCCACGAAATAGTGGCGAAGGGTCGGTTCGGATTGCTTGGCTGCCATCGCGAATTGCCGGAGCGAGGGGCGTTGCACACCGCTGTTCAATGCAAATTCAGTCAATGTGTCCAGCAGGGCGGCGCGCTTCTTTTCGAAGTCGTGATTCCGGGCTCCGGACGGTCTAGGCATGCGTTCACTCCGATCGAGTGGACAGGCAAACATCTGGTGGGAGAATTGCCCAGATGAAGGCCTGCGATCATCAATTGAAACAACGCAGCAACCGGTGTGGTCAGTCAAAGCTTTGCACGTTCTTGGCTCGGTTGAAAGGGACCAGAAGGCCTGTAAGCCGGGTTCTGTTCGCCCCTTGCGGGGTCTGGCAGCCATTCCTCTGGGACACCCATTGCTGGATGCCTCACGCGACACACCCGGGGTGCGGGCGTAAGACGGCCCAAATGCACCCCCTACTTGGTCTTGCTCCGGGCGGGGTTTGCCTTGCCAGCCCTGTTGCCAGGCCTGCGGTGGGCTCTTACCCCACCCTTTCACCCTTACCCTCCTTCGCCTTCGGCTTCGGAGGGCGGGCCCCCCGGAACTATAGACTACGAAAGGCTTGCCTTGCGTAGCCTTGGCGAAGCAAGGCGGTTTGCTTTCTGTGGCACTTTCCCTCGGCTTGCGCCGGGCGGCCGTTAGCCGTCGCCCTGTCTTTCTGGAGCCCGGACTTTCCTCCAGCACGCAGTTACCCGCGTACCAGCGGCTGCCCGGCCTTCTGGTCCTGCAGGTCATATAGGCGCTTGAGGTCACGGGGGGAAGCATCGCATTTGCGGCGTCAGGACGTGTCCGGCGCAGAGGCGAGCCGGTGGTCGAGCTGATCGAGGGCGCGGGTGAAGCCGCTCGGCGCCCTTGCGTAG
>JBGSKU010000245.1:0-1911 GCA_041741055.1 Hyphomonas sp. | reverse complement strand
GCGCGGAAGGGTTTCGCGCCGGTCGCACAGGATTTCGCCGTCCCGGACCAGAGCGGCTTCCATCGTGCTGAAGGCGGTGTTGAGGCCGAGCGTGAGCATCCGCGGCGGTCAGATCAGGCGGCAGGCCTCGTCAAACGCGAGGCGCGGGCTGCGGTCGAACAGCTTGGACTTGTCGCCATAGCCGATGTTGCAGATGAAGTTGGCGCGCCAGTGCTTCATTTCGCCCTCTTCGCTCTCGAAGAATTCGCGGTTGACGCCGGCGGCATCAAAGCCGCTCATCGGGCCGCAATCGAGGCCGATGGCGCGCGCGGCCAGCATCAGGTAGGCGCCCTGCAGCGTGCCATTGCGGAAGGCGGTTTCGTCGCGGTTGGCATTGAACCAGTCCTTGGCGCCGGGGGCGTGCGGGAAGAGCTGAGGAATCTTTTCCTGGAATGCGAGATCGTGGGCGATGATGACTGTCCACGGCGCGGCGGCGGTCTTGGCGCGGTTGCCTTCGCTCATCAGCGGCAGGAGGCGTTCCTTGCCGGCAGGCGTGTGCACGAACACGAACCGGGCGGGCGAGCAGTTGGCGCTGGTGGGGCCCATCTTGGCGAGGTCGTAGACGGCGCGCACGAGGATCTCGGGGACGTCCTTTTCGAGAAAGCCGTTCTGGCTGCGGGCATCGCGGAAGATCACATCAAGGGCGTGATCGTTGACAGGGTGGGCCATGGCGGGGTCCTTTGGTCAGGTCTGGGAAAGTGGGAAACGGACGGGGGCAGCAGTCCTAGAGCACGGCCTCGACGGCGGTGACTTCGGGCACATAGGTGCGCAGCATGTTCTCGATGCCGGACTTGAGCGTCATCGTGGACGACGGACAGCCGGCACAGGCGCCGCGCATGTTGAGATGGACGATGCCGGTTTCGGCATCGAAGCTGCGGAAGGTGATGTCGCCGCCATCCTGCGCCACGGCCGGGCGCACGCGGGTTTCGATCAGTTCCTTGATCTCGGCCACGATCTCAGCGGTCTCGCCCTCATAGACGATTTCGTCATCGCCGGCACCGGCGCCGGACTCGTCGACCACCGGCAGACCGGCCATGTAATGGTCCATGATGGCAGCCAGCACCATCGGCTTCACATGTTTCCAGTCGCTGGCGGCGGTCTTGCTGATCGAGACGAAATCCGCACCCAGGAAGACGCGCTCGACCCCGTCCACCTGGAACAGGGCGCGGGCCAGGAGGCTGGCGCGGGCGCTGGCGGCGTCGGGATAGTCAAACGGGCCCAGAGCGCCCGCGACAGGCGGGCCGGGCAGGAATTTGACGGTATCGGGGTTCGGGGTCGCTTCCGTCTGGATGAACATGAGAGGCCTCGCTTTCTGCAGGAGACATGGCCTGCAACGGGCCCCAGTTCAAGGGACGGCGGTCGCCTCTCCCTCGGACGTGACCGCGGCGACCTCGTCGATCACCGGGGCCGGCGGGGCCAGACGGTCGGCGAGGTAGCGCGAGGCGTCCTCCGCTTCGGTCAGGTAATAAGCCATCGTGGCGAGGTGGTTGGGCAACAGGGCGCCGGAGCCGATCTGGTTCGAGACGAAGACGGGCTTCATGTCGGCCGCGCGCTGCCAGGCGGTTTCAGCGCGGCTCAGCGCCACGGAGAGTTCGGTGTCACCGGTGAGGCCATAGGCGCGGGCCTTGCCGGCAACGATCAGCTGGTGGGCGAGATGGGCGCGGGCCTTTGCGGCGTAGAAGGCGGTGATGTCTTCCTTGCTGGCGGGCCAGGCGCTCTGTTCAGCATTGATCCGGTCCGACAGGGCGGCGCGGTCCTGCCCGGCCCAGGCGGCGAAGAGCTGCATCTCGCGCGGCAGTGTTTCTTCCGGGGAAGGACGAACGGCGAGCCCCCGCGAGGCGCGCGTGTCAAAGCGGTTGAGCGCTTCGGCGG
>JBGSKU010000244.1:0-4983 GCA_041741055.1 Hyphomonas sp. | reverse complement strand
TTCGCCCCGGCGCGCCATCATGCCCGAGAGGCCTACGGGCGAGAGCGCGAGCGGCAAGGTCGCCTCTGCGCCGAACAATTGGGTCGTTGTGGTTCGGGCTGAAACATCGCGCAGGATCCGCTGGAGCAGGGCCAGACGCTCGAAATCACGCACGTTCCGGGCGAGCGTGACCTCGGCATAGGCGCCGCCGTCGAGATAATCGAACAGGAAGCGGGGCAGACGCCGTTCGGCGCGCCGGCGGTAGTCGGCGACGGATGCGGGGGCGAGATCGAGTGTCGGCATGGTAAATTTCTCGACTTGCAGTTGGCGTGCTATGTACCAGTATCGCGCAGGTTCATTCGCGTGCCTTACTGAAACGCCCCAATAAAGTAACGGACAAGGGGTGTTGTTAAGGAATATTCCCGGGCGCGATATTCAATTGAGAATGAATTGGGCGTAAAGGACTGTATTCGTCCAAATTCCCCGTCAAAATGGGCAATTCCGGATGGTATTGAACTTGCACGGGTTGCGGAAGACAACCCAGGCCATGTCGGCCGCGCAGAGAAACTGGGGAATGGTGAAATGTCCAATCTGAAACGCATCTGTCTGATGAGTGTTGCTGCTTGTGCCCTGGTCGGCCCGGCAATGGCACAAACCAGCAATTATTACAGCCGTGACAAGTACGAAGCTGTGCTTGATCGCCAGCAGCCTGAATTTGACCCGGAGCCGGTGCGGCTCGGTGCATTCGTCGTGCGCTCGAACGCGGAAGTCGGCCTGACGGCCAATGACAACGTGTTCGCCACCGAGAACAACAAGCAGTCGGACGTGATCGCCCGCGTCGGCGGCGAGTTCGCTGCAGATACCGACTGGAGCGTCCACGGCCTCGGCTTTGATGCGTCGGCCTACCGCAACCAGTATCTCGACCTGAGCGATGAATCGACGACCGACGTGACGGCCCGCGCCCGCGGCCGCCTTGACGTGACGCGCGAACTGTCGCTCCGCGGTTCGGTGTTCGCCGAAGACCTGGCCGAGCCCCGCACCGATTTCGTGAACGCCTTCGGCGCCGATCGTCCGGTGGAATACACCCGCACCGGCGTGACTGCTGATGCGGACTACCAGAATGATCGCATCCGCTGGAACAACGGCGTCAGCTTCGCCGACGAGAACTACAAGGATGGCAAAGCCGCAGGCACCGGCGCGAACATCGACCAGGACTACCGCGACCGCAAAGTCGTGTATGGCCGCACGCGCCTGTCCTACGCGGTCTCGCCGAACCTTGCCGTCTTCGGCCAGGCGACTGCCACGAAGAGCGACTATGACGCCGAGCAGGTGTTCGCCGGCACGCCGCATTCGCGCGACTCCAAAGGCTACACGGTTGCAGCCGGTGTGGACTTCGAACTCACCTCGCTGGTGCGTGGTGATATTGCTGTCGGCTACCTGAACGAAACGAAGGATGACAGCTTCTTCCAGGACGTCAGTGGTCTGTCGATCGACGGCCGCATGGCCTGGTTCCCGACCCGTCTGACCACGGTGACCTTCGACGCAGCACGCCGCGTCGTCGATACCGGTGCGTTCGAGTCGCCGAGCGCCGTACAGACCCGTTTCGGCGCCCGCATCGACCATGAACTGCGCCGCAACATCATCCTGTCGGGATATGGCGGCCTGTCGAACTACGAATATGAAGATGTCGACCGCAAGGAAGACAATCTCGAGTTCGGCGCTATCGCGACCTACAAGATGAACAAGCGCGTCCACTGGGAAGTCTTCGCTCGCAACCGCGATCGTGACGTTACTGGTGCTGCCGCCTTCAACGGTGCATCCTATTCGCAGAACCAGGTCGGTATCGGCCTGAAGCTGTACCCGTAACTTCAAAGTTCTCCGGAAGCCGGTATCGTGCCGGCTTCCGGGCCCCCAATTTGCCAGAGGCCGTGCCTTGTCCAAGTCCTTTTCCATAGAGTTGCCTTCCAACATGACCGCCGGTGGCGGCGATCAGTCGTCCGGTCCGCCGCTCGACCTGAAGGCGCTGATCGGCGTCGTCTATCGCCGCTTCTGGATGATCCTGGCCGGCTTCATCACCACGTTCGGCATCATTGCCTACGTGACCTTCACGCAGACGCCGATCTACAAGGCGCAGTCGGTGGTCCAGCTGAACACCCAGGAAAAGAACGTCATCGACCTCGGTGCGATCTTCTCCGGTCTCGGCGGCAACACGGCCGTGGTCGACACCGAAGTGCTGGTCATGAGTTCGAAGACGCTGCTGACGCGCGTCGCGATCAAGCAGAAGCTGGTCGAGGATCCCGAATTCAACGGTTCGCTGCGCCCCAAGAAGGCTGGCATGCTGTCGCCTGTGAAGGGCATGATCCGTGCCATCACCGGCGCCAAGCCGCCGAAGGATCCGCTGGCTGGCCTGACGCAGGAGCAGAAAGACGCCGCGGCGCTGGAAGGTGCGGTCGAAGCGCTCGCCTCGAAGGTCGACGTCAAACGCGTCGGCACCACCTACCTGATAACTGTTACGGTCGCGAGCGAGTCGCCCGAGACCGCCGCGCGCCTGGCTGACGAGATTGCCCAGCAATACCGCGTCCAGCAGCTCGAAGAGAAATACGAAGCGACCCGCAAGGCCACCGAGTGGCTGTCCGAGCGCGTGTCCGGCCTTCGCGAAGAAGTCGAGGAAAAGGAACGCCGCGTCGAGAGCTACCGTGCCGAGTCCGGCCTGCTTGCCGCGCAGGGCGCCACCCTGACGGAACAACAGATCGCCTACCTGACCACGCAGAAGGCCACGCTGCAGGTCGAAGTCGACCGGGCTCGTGCCCGCGCCGACAGTATGCGCCGCCAGATGGCGAGCGGTGCCGGCGCCGACGGTATCTCCGAAGTGCTTGGCTCGCAGGTCATCTCCGACCTCAAGAACCAGCGCGCGATCATCAACCGCCGCGTCGCCGAGCTCGAAACCAAGCTGGGCCCCCAGCACCCTGAACTGATCAGCGCCCGGAACGAAGCGGCCGATATCGACCGTCAGATCAACGCTGAGGTGGGCCGCATCGCCGGCAACATCGAGAACGAACTGAAGGTCGCCCAGTCGCAGCTCGGCTCGATCCAGGGCGAAATCAACCGCTCGACCAACCAGCTGCAGGGCAACAACCAGGCCCTCGTCCGCCTGCGCGAACTTGAGCGCGATGCCGAAACCAGCCGCGTGCTGCTCGAGGAATTCCTGTCGCGTTCGAAACAGACCCGCGAACAGGACGCCTTGATCTCGGCAGACGCAAACATCCTGTCCAGCGCAACGGTTCCGGACTCGCCGGACTCTCCGAAGAAGCTGCTCAACCTGATCATCGGCTGTATCCTGGGCGGCATCATTGGCGGCGGCCTCGCGCTGTTCGCCGAGATGTTCGACATGAAGATCAGCTCGTCTGAAGATGTTGAGCGCAAGCTTGGCGCGAACCCGATCGGCTCGGTGCCACTGATCCGCACGGCCAGCTTCCTTGGCCTGTCGCAAACGAACCCTGCCGACTTCCTGGTGGAGAATCCGCTATCGGCCTATGCCGAGAGTATCCGCTACCTGCGTGCCTCCATCGCGTTCTCGGATCTCGACAGCGAAACCAAGACCGTCGCCATCTGCTCCTCGCTTCCGGACGAAGGCAAGACGAGCCTGACGCTGGCGCTCGGCCGCATGTCGGCCATGTCGGGCTCGCGCACGCTGGTCATCGACGGCGACTTCCGCCGCCGCCAGCTGACGGAAACGGCAGGCCTGAAACCCGATATTGGCTTCGTCGAGCACTTGTTCGGCGCTGGTCAGCTGTCCGATGCGATCGTCAAGGATCGCAAGACGATGCTCGACATCCTGCCGCTCTCGCAGAACGGCCATACGCCGCATGACGTGTTCGGCACGCGCGCCTTTGACGACCTGCTCGCCCGCCTGCGCTCGATGTATGACCTGATCCTGATCGATACCGGCCCGCTGCTGCTGATGGCAGAAGCCCGCGTTGTCGCCGGCAAGGTCGACAAGACGATCCTCGTGGTCCGCTGGCGCCACTCGGCTCGCTCGGCCGCCCGTCAGTCGCTGGCGCTGCTGCGCAACTTCAAGGCCGATGTGCTGGGCGTGACGCTCAACATGGTGGACCTGAACCGCCGCCGTCACCACCGCGATCCGGGTGCGACCTACAAGGCTTATCGCAAGTACTACCAGATGGACGAGAAGCCCTCGATATTTGGTTGGGGCGGCGACAAGCGCAAGAACAAGCCGAACCCGAAGCAGATGAAAGGCTCGGTTGCCGTACAGGTTCCGCCGTCCAAGGCGACCGGCCGCAACGATCCGGCCGAGCGTATTTCTGCCGAGTAAGCAAGCTGGACAAGCTGACGGGGAATTGCTTCGACGACGGAGCAATTCCCCGACCGCACAAGGCCGCACAGGACGCGAAAGATGACCCGGATCGCTTTCTTCGGTCATGATGCCGCTGACGCCGCCGTCCGGCGCCGCGTGCGCGGCTTTCTGGATGATGGCCTGGAGGTTACCGGCTTCATGATGCGCCGGCGCGATCCCAGCGCGCTTGACTGGGACAATATCGATCTCGGCGAAACGCGCGATGGCGCCTTCCTCCAACGTATCCGGCAGGTGTTTGTCGGCGCGTCGCTGGCCGCGGCAGAGCGCGGAAAGCTGGCTGCTGCGGATGTTATCTACGCGCGCAATCTCGACATGCTCGCCTGCGCCTTCCTTGCGAAACGCAAGGCGAAGCTCGATACGCCGGTCATCTACGAAAGCCTCGATGTGCACCGGCTGCTGACACGGTCCGATCCCATCGGAATGGTGGTACGCGCCTTGGAGCGGACGTTGCTGAAACGTTCGGTGGGGCTGGTCGTGTCGTCACCCGGGTTCATCCGCAACCATTTCGAGAAGCGCTATCCGGGCTCTTACCGGGCCTTCCTCGTCGAGAACCGTCTGGCGTCGGGCGCGGCCTACGGGCCGCGGGCCTGCGCGCACAAAGCTGCAGCGACGGAAGCGACCGGCCCGCT
>JBGSKU010000243.1:0-4462 GCA_041741055.1 Hyphomonas sp. | reverse complement strand
AGGATCTGCCCGCGTTCCGGCGGGGCCAGCACAAGGCGGATATGGTTCTCGGCGGCGAGTTCCTGGTAATAGTCCGCCTCGAGGAATTGCAACTGCGACAAGCGTGCGACGAGCGTGGCGAACACGGTACCGCCGACGCCCATCATGATCAGCATGCGGCGGTCGAAATCGGCTTCAGGGCTCAGTTTGCGGGCCATCAGCCATTCCCTCCCGGCGACTCGCCCGGGCGCCGTCCCAGATCATACATCCGGTTGGCGAAGGCGTAGACAAGTCCCGTCGTGATGAAACTGGTCAGCAGCGGCCAGGTGCGCACGATATGGTCGCTGGTGATGCTGGCAAAGCCCCAGACCAGCAGAAACGCCGCCGAAAGCAGAACGACCGGACCGGCGAACGCCACCAGCGTATCGCGCATGCCGTCGGTCTGTTCGGCAATACCGGCACTCATTCCGTATACCAACAGGTTGATCAGTGCGAAGCAGCCGAGCGGCGCATTCGAAACAATGTCCTGCATGACACCGAAGATCACCAGGAGGATCATCGGGCGCAGCGACAAGCCGACCCTGCCCCAGCCCATCGCGCCCCAGAGCGCCGCAAACGGCCAGGCGAGCGGAATGCCGAAGAATTCCTTCGGCGTCATGCCGAGCACGCCGACAATGGCAATGATCGCCGCGCCGAACACGAGCCTCGGGCTAGGCCCGGACTGGCTCCAGAGCGTGCGGCGCTTCCGGTTGGACAGGTTCTTCGCCATTGCTCATTGCGCTCCTTGCGACGCACTGGCAGCGGCGTCTTCCGGTGGCACTTCGGGCAGTTCGGATTCCGGCAGAGGCTCGACGATCTCCGGCGGCGCAATCATGCGCACATAGCCGCTGGCATGTTCGCGCATTGCGAGTTTGACGATCCAGTCATTGCCCTGCTTGGTGACGGTGCCGACCACGAGTCCGCGCGGAAACGCGCCGCCTTCACCTGAGCTGAGGATGCGCTCGCCCTCGATGAACTCGGCCTCTTCGGGCATGTCCTTCAGTACACCCCGGTCACGGTCCTTGCCCTGCATCACCGCGCGCACGCCGCTGACCTCGCCGAGGGCCGGCAGCTGGCTCTGGTAATTGCTGACGAGCAGGATGCGCGACGAGCGGTCGCCGAGCTGTGTGACGCGGCCGACAAGGCCGCCTTCATTGAGGGCGATGGCGCCCGGCTCGACGCCCTGCAGGCGCCCGGCATTGGCGAGCACGGTCTGCGCGAAGGGCCCGTCGATTACCGTGGTGATGCGCGCCGTCACGCCGCGTTCCGGCGGCTCGCCCATCAGGTTCAGGATGCGCTCGTAGGCTTCCATACGCTCGGCCATCGAGATGGCAGCGGCCTTGTAGCGCGCGAGATCGCGCACTTCGTTTTCAAGTTCGCGGATACGGCGTTCGCGTTCGGCCTGCCCGCTGATCTGTGCCCAGAAACTGGTATCAGCCGGCGCGCCGATCCGGTCGCTGATCGTGGTGCGGGCGGGGACGAAGAAATTGCTGATCTGCGGCGCCGACTGGGCGACGATCAGGGCAAGCGCGCCAAAGATCAGGATGCCCAGCGTAACACGCCGGGCACCGGATTTCTGACTGGAGCGGCCGGATCGTGCCATGCCTCAGGCTCCCTCGCCTCGCTGCAATGCCCGCGTTTCAGACCTCCGGGCAGAGGACGCTTTTCATCTTGGAGTAATTCTCCAGGACCTGACCACAACCGTTGACCACGCATTTGAGTGGATCGTCGGCGATCATCACAGGCAATTGTGCCTGATTGCGGATGACCGTGTCGAGGTTGCGCAGCAGTGCGCCGCCGCCGGTCAGCACGATGCCGCGATCGACGATGTCGGCGGCCAGTTCCGGCGGCATCGCTTCGAGCGCGATCTTCACGGCATCGATGATGTCAGTGACCGGTTCGCGCAGCGCTTCGGCAATCATGGCTTCGGTGATTTCGGTTTCCTTCGGCACGCCGACCAGCGTGCCGCGGCCGCGCACGGTGAGCGCCATGCCCGTGCCGTTTTCCGGCGGCAGCGCGGTGCCGATTTCCTTCTTGATCCGCTCGGCAGACATTTCGCCGATCAGGATCTTCTGTTCGCGGCGCAGGTAATTGACGATGGCCTGGTCCATCTTGTCACCGCCGACGCGCACCGAGCGCGAATACACAATGCCGCCAAGGGACAGCACGGCCACTTCCGAAGTGCCGCCGCCGATATCCACAACCATCGAGCCGGCCGGATCGTCGATCGGCAGGCCGGCACCGATTGCAGCCGCCATCGGCTCCTCGATCAGTTCGACATGGCGCGCACCGGCCGCAAGAGCCGACTGGTGGATGGCGCGGCGCTCGACGCTGGTGGCGGAGCTGGGCACGCAGATGATGATGAGCGGAGACACGAACGCCCGGCGGTTGTGAACCTTCCGGATGAAGTGCTTGATCATTTCCTCGGCGACTTCGAAGTCCGCGATCACGCCGTCGCGCATGGGGCGGATCGCCTCCATGTTGACCGGGGTCTTGCCGAGCATGTTCTTTGCCTGCTCACCGACCGCGTAGACGATCTTGCGGCCGCCTTGCGTCATGTAAGCGACGACTGAAGGTTCATCGAGCTGAACGCCCTGACCCTTCACGTAGACAAGCGTGTTTGCGGTCCCGAGGTCGATGGCCATGTCCGTGGACAACAGGCCGAGTAGGCTACCAATCATGGTCAATCCGAGCTCTTTTCTATACGGTCCGAATCGTTCCGTTCGGCGACGTGCACTTGTTTGATCTCAGCCCTGTACATCATGTGCCGTTAACGCCCGTTTAAAGCAAGGAGAAGGTAACAGTTGAATGGAACTTTCCGTTCCATTCCTTCGGAACCGTTGCAAATCCGGCGCTCCTGGCCCTTCGCACCAACCAGGCAACAGATTGAGTGGAACGCTTCGTTCCGATTTTGTTAACAGCCCAGCCGGTTTTGTTAACGATCAGAATGCCCTCAGTCAGGCGGCGGCTGGGGGGCGAGCCGCAAGGTGAGCGCCAGATGAACGCATCGTTCGGATTTGATTGGGCCGGAGGATGCCACTGTTCACCTGCAACGCCGGAGCGGATGTCTTTTCTCCCGACACCTCCACCTCCCCGGAGCCGGCGCACTGGGACCCAGCCCCCTCCCCCTCAGGCGGGTCCCCCATCCCCCGGCGTTGCATATTTCTCCCGCAAAAATTGTTTCCGGCCTCGCTTGTCAGGTTGAATCGTTCTGTTAACCATACCCCTGTCAGTTGTATGGGAGGGGGGGCCGATGTTTGCTCGTTCCATGGTTGTTGCAGCTGCCCTTGCAGCGAGTTTCGTTACGGTTTTTCCAGGCGGATCAGCGTTTGCTCAGTCAAACGAGCAGGTCGTGGACTACTGGATCGGAGACCTCAATTTCTCCGGGACCTTCAAGAGGGATGGCGGCCTCAACCTGAGTGGCAACACCCTGAACTTCAATTTAGGGCAGAGCGAGCCGATCAATGGACAGGCCCGTGTCAAAGTCTGGATCGCCGACGATGGCATCCCGCGCCTGCAACTCAATGACTGCGTTTCGGCGCTGTTTCCCGAACAACCCGGCGTAACGCTGGAAACCGGTGGCGTGTTCGTTCCGGACCTTGCCTATGCGGGCTCCCCGCCCAACTGCGGCATGAGTGAAGGTGAAGTCGTCGTGAAGCAAACCAATCGCCTCACGCCGCAAACAGATGGTCTCGTCTATTCATACTCGGGCGAGAACCGGCTCCAGTACCCGAACAAGGGCCGCGCCGAAATCTCGGGTTCAGCCTTGCTCAGGCCGGTCTACCGGAGAGTCCAGCAGCCAACCCAGAGCGCTTCCGCGGATGCTGGCTCAAGCGGCGCTCCGTTGTCCGAACTGGCAGCGACCATCGACAAGGTCATCACCGCCGACTCGGGCGGCTGGCTGTTCAACCGTTATGATCGTGGCAGCGTGACCAATGAACAGTATCTCAGAAGTTCGGACGATGGCCAGAACGGGGTCATTTATGGAGAATATTCCTACAACTCCGGAAGCCGGGGCTGGATCAAGATCGTGATGAAAAACGGATATGTCGACTGCATGGAATACTGGGATTTCGCTGGGCGGTGCCGGCCTTTCGGAACAGCTTCCTATGGTTCCCAGCTGGCGGTCGACCTGGTGGTTGCTGCAATGACCGCCCCTCCTTCCGGCGGCGACAGTGATTACAAGCAATGTTCGGAGTTCATCATCGGGCACGAACCCGGCGGACGTCCGATCTCGATGGGCGAGGACTGCCGGTAAAGCCGGATCGGGTCAGGCCGCCGTCACAAAGGTGGCGATGACTTTTTTGCGGCCGGTCTTGTCGAAATCGACGGTCAGCTTGTTACCCTCGGTGAAGGCGACCTTGCCGTAGCCGAACTTGTCGTGGAACACCCGCGCGCCGACGCGGAAGGCGTCCGGCCCGGAGGCCGTGGCGTTAAGGCCCGA
>JBGSKU010000242.1:0-2358 GCA_041741055.1 Hyphomonas sp. | reverse complement strand
GCCATCAGCACCAGCAACAGCCCGCCGATCAGCCGTGCGGCCCAGCCACCGGCAGCGGCGCGCGGGTCAGAATGAAAAAGGGGTAGGGTCATCGGCGCGCTCCGCATGGGCCAGCGTGCACTATGCCAGCCTCCGCCCTAGTCCTCAAATCCCCGGAACACAGCCGCCTCGTCTACGGACTTGCGCCGCGAGACAACCGCGTTGGCCGGGAAGGTGTCATCCGGCCAGCCCATGGCGATACAGGTCTGGATCACCTGGTCGTCCGGAATGCCGGCATGTTCGCGCACCACAGGGCTCTGCATGATACCCTGCGAGTTGATCACGCAGCCGAGCCCCCGGTTCCAGGCCGTGTTGACGATACAGTTGACCACACCGCCGCAGTCGAACGGCGCAATGTCGCTGCCCTGGATCGACTTGTCATAGGTGATGACGATGGAGACCGGGGCATCGAACTGGCGGAAACCGCGCAGCACCCAGTCCATCCGCTTCTCCTTGTTGTCCCGCTCGATGCCCATCGCCTCGAACAGCTGGATGGCGATCTCGATCTGGCGCTTGCGGTGGTCGCCCGCATAGTCCGGGCCGAGGCGGAATTCGCGGCTGTGCGGAATGCCCGCCAGGTTGCGCTCCACATTGCCCGCGCGGATCCGGTCAAGCACCTCGCCCGCCACAACGTAGAAGTTCCAGGGCTGGGTGTTCAGCGAGGTCGGCGCCCGCATGGCGATTTCCAGGATTTCCCGGATCAGCGCCTTCGGCACCGGCTTGTTCAGAAAACCCCGGATGCTCCGGCGGCCCTTCACGACATCATCATAGTCCACAGTGCGCTCCTGTCTCGTTCCTGCTCCTGTTGTAGCGCAGCCATCTGCGTCCGCATCCCCTCCCGCTAGGGCAAGTCTTGCCAACGCCGCGTGTTCGGGCGAGGTCCAGCGCGGACCGAAGCAGCCGGGAAGGGCAGATGAGATATTTCGAGGACATGGTAGTCGGATCGCGCACGCGCTCGTCGCGGACCTACAAGGTCACGCGCGAAGAGGTGATCGAGTTTGCCACGAAATACGATCCCCAGCCCTTCCATCTGGACGATGAGGCGGCCAAGGCGACCTTCTTCGGCCGCCTTTCGGCGTCGGGCTGGCATACCGGCGCCATGGTCATGCGCCTGATGGTCGATACCTGGAAGGATTCCGAACCCACGGCCGGCCTCGGCTCGCCGGGCATCGACGAGCTGCGCTGGGTCAAACCCGTCTACCCGGGCGACGAGCTCTCGGTCGAGATGGAACTGCTGGAAAAGCGCCGGTCGCAATCCCGCCCCGACATGGGCATCACCAAGACCCGCCAGACCGTGTTCAACCAGAACGGCGAGGTGGTGATGACCATGGTGTCCAACGGCCTCGTGCGCGTGCGCGACCCGTCTGCACCGTTCGACTGAGCGCGCCCGCTTGCCGGAACGTCTGCGCCCTGTAGACTTCACCGGGTTAGGGAACCACGAACATGACCAGGTCACTTGAGGGCGGTTGCGCCTGCGAAACCGTGCGCTACAGGCTGACGCGCGCGCCGATGATTACCCATTGCTGCCATTGCACCTGGTGCCAGCGGGAGAGCGGTTCGGCGTTCGTGATCAATGCGGTGATCGAATCCTCGGCGGTCGAGCTTCTGGGCGCGCCTCCGGAAGTCATTCTCACGCCCAGCGAGAGCGGCAAGGGCCAGCTGATCGCGCGCTGCCCGGATTGCCAGGTTGCCGTGTGGAGCCACTATCCCACCGCGCGCGAGGCGGCCGCGTTCATCCGTGTGGGAACATTGGACGACCGCACCGCCATCTCGCCGGACGTGCACATATTCACCGCCTCCAAACTGCCCTGGGTCCATCTGGCCGACAACAAGCCGGCCTTTGCGGAATTCTATCCCGATCACACCGCGGTCTGGAGCCGTGAGGCTCTCGCGCGCTGGTCTGCGGTGATGGCATCGCGCACATGAAAAAGCCCGCTCCGGAGAGCGGGCTTTCCCGTGTCGTGAAACAGGCGTTCGCTTAGCGCGGCGCCATGCGGATCGCGCCATCGAGACGGACGTCTTCACCGTTGAAGTAGGCGTTGCGGCACATTTCCACGGCCAGCGAGGCATACTCGTCCGGATTGCCGAGACGGGCCGGGTGGGGCACCTGTGCGCCGAGGGCGGCTTTCACGGGCTCCGGCGCAGCGGCCAGCAGCGGCGTGTTGAAGATGCCCGGCAGGATCGTGTTCACACGGATGAAATCGCGGCTGAGGTCGCGGGCGATGGGAAGGGTCATGCCGACCACGCCGCCCTTCGAGGCGGAGTAAGCGGCCTGGCCGATCTGGCCATCTTCAGCGGCCACCGAAGCGGTGTTGACGA
>JBGSKU010000241.1:0-4380 GCA_041741055.1 Hyphomonas sp. | reverse complement strand
GTTGGGCTGGGTGGGCAACCTGCGCTGCAAGCGCTCGCTCGACCTGCTGTGCGAGATGGCCGACCGGTTTCCGGATGATCTGGAGATCCGCCTGCACGGCCTGCCGGCACGCACGGAGATTGAGGTGTTCGAACCCTTGATCGATGCACGGCCGAACATGGCCTATCTCGGCCGCTACCGGTCGCCCGAAGACCTCTCCGGCATTTATGACGGCCTGGATGTCGTCTGGGCCGGGGACTTCATGGAGGCGGGCTACAATTCGGTCTGGCTGCTGCCCAACCGCATCTACGAGGGCGGCTATTACTGCACGCCCTCGATTGCACCGGCCGGCACCGAGACAGCGGCCTGGCTGGAGCAGCACAGCTGCGGCCTGATTGTCGACGAACCGCTGAGCGAAACGCTGGCGGCGCTGCTGGCCGGCCTGATCCAGGATCGCCGTCCGATCGCCGAGCGGGTGGCCGCGTTGGCGCAGCTGCCAGACGAGACCTTCATCCAGCCCAAAGGTTTCCTGGCCGACATCGTGCGGCAGGCCCTGGCGCCGGATGGGAAGACCTGACGCCTGTGCATTTTTGCACACCACTGCATATTTTTGCACACGTAGTAAACGGACAGGGCGCGCAAAATAGCCATTGCGTTCAAAGCGGTCAGCTTGCCGGCGTACTGCCGGTTCTGTCGCCGCTGCGATGGCAGGGCCTGAATCGCCTGATCGATGCCGGAATTGTGCCCGATTCCGGCATTAATACTGTCAACTGAAGTGTTAGGTGTGAGTCGTAGATTAAACCCGGCGTTAAGGGTTGCCCGCTTTATTGATTGCCATGTCGAGTTCAGAGCCCATGATCCCAGCAGAGAGCCACGCCTTCGCGCCGCAAGTCCGTGTTTCGGCCCGGAACGACTATCAGTTGGCGCATGATCTCGGCGATGAGAAATGGCCCGTCTGGCTGCGTCTGGTCACGATCATCGGCCTCAGCTCCGGCCTCTGGGGCGCCATCATCTGGGCCGCGATGACCGCCTTCCGCTAAGCGGTCAAAAATCGCCAGTCCTACCGATTATCTTCACGCTTCGGACTGGTCTTTGCATATAATCGATTGAATGTTCCGGTGCTGCACAGCGCCGTCCCTTTTGCTTTGTCAGATACGAGGCCTTCGCCATGCCAGGAAAACTGTTGGTTACCGGGGGCGCTGGTTATGTCGGCAGCCATTGTTGCCGCGCTTTCGCGGAAGCGGGATGGGACGTCACCGTGTTTGACAACCTGTCGACCGGCTGGCGCGACCTCGTGAAGTGGGGCCCGCTGTTCGTGGGCGACCTGCAGAACCCGGACGATCTCGACGCGGCCTTCGCCCAGGTGAAACCGGATGCGGTCGCGCATTTTGCCGGCTCGGCATTGGTTGCAGAATCCGTCCGTGAACCCGCAATCTATTACCGCAACAACACGCTCGCCACGCTGAACCTGCTCGAGGCGATGCGCAAGCACGGCGCCGGTTACCTGATCTTCTCCTCGACCTGTGCAACCTTCGGGCATGCACACGCCGATGCGATCGACGAGTTGCACCCGCAAAACCCGATCAATCCGTATGGCTGGTCGAAGCTGATGGTCGAGCGGATCCTGAAGGACTTCGATACCGCGCATGGCATCCGTTCGATCCCGCTGCGCTACTTCAACGCTGCGGGGGCGGACCGTGACGGCCTGACCGGCGAACGCCATGCCTGCGAAACGCACGTCATCCCTCTGGCCCTCAAAGGCGCCTATGACGAGGGCTATGAATTCACGATCCTCGGCAGCGATTTCGACACGCCGGACGGCACTGCCATCCGCGATTACATCCATGTCGAAGACCTCGCCGAAGCCCACCTTCGCGCGCTGACGGCACTGGAGAAGGGGGCGGCCTCGACCGCCTACAATCTCGGCACCGGCCGGGGAACCAGCGTGGCGGAAGTCGTTGAAGCGGTCGAACGCGCGACCAATCGCAAGATCCCGCGCAAGATCGGCCCGCGCCGGCCGGGCGATCCGGGCAAGCTGATTGCGCTGCCTGACAAGGCGGCGCGCGAGCTCGGCTGGGTCGCGAGCCGGTCAGGAATCGATAATATCATCCGCACAGCATTGGCCTGGCATCAGGCCGATTGGGAGACCGGGCACGCACACGCCCATGAGAAGCAATCCGCCGTCTGAACCTGCGGCGTACGACAAGACGACGACCGATGAACCAGCCCGTCATGCCGGAAAGCAAGGTGACCCCCGCAGTGGCGGCGGACCCGGCATTGCCGAGCGTCTCGGTCATCATCACCTGCTACAATTATGGACGCTTCCTGCCAGCGGCGATAGACAGCGTTCTCGCTGAAAATGTCAGTGCCGAGATTATCGTGGTCGATGACTGTTCAACCGACGACTCCCGCGATGTAATGCGCCGCTATGGCGACCGGATCATCCCCATCTTCCAGACGCACAACCAGGGTCATGCCGGCGCGTTCAATGCCGGGTGGGCCAGAGCGACCGGCGACTTCATATATTTTCTCGATGCAGACGACTTCGTGCTGCAAGGCGGGCTGAGGCGCGCGCTGCAAAACTGCGAACCCGGTGTACTACTCTACCAGTACCGGATGCGGTACGCCGACGAGATGGGCGTGCTGGCAGGCATCCATCCCTCACCGAGATTGCATCTCGGTTCGGGCGATTTATCGCAGCAGCTACGCAACGAGGGAAGGTTTCATGTCAACGTGACCTCTGGCCTGCTGTTTGCCCGCGAAGGGTTGCAGAAGGTGATGCCGATTGATGCGGCTGCCTTCCGTATCAGCGGCGAGGGCTATCTCGTTTCGGTCATCCCGCTCTATGGTCCGGTGCGCAGTTATGACGAGACGCTGTCGGCCTACCGTCTGCATGCGGCGCAGAACTGGAAGGTCCGCAGCGATTTTGCCGCCCGTGCGCGCAAGGGGCTCGATCACGATTTCCAGCGCTACGCGGCCATTCGCCAGCATGCGGCGAAGCTGGACCTTCCGGTGGCGGACAATCTCGGGGACGCGGACCTGCCGCACCTCAACGACCGGCTCCTGTCCCTGTCCTTCGCACCGGACGAGCATCCGATCGCGGGCGATTCCATCGCCCGTGTGGTGCGCCTCGCCAAAGCGGCCCATCCGCACGATGCCAGTTCCGGCGAATACGTGGCTCGGTGGCTCTGGTGGACAGCGATGGGCATCCTGCCGGGCGGCGCGCGCCGCACCTTACTGCGGTGGAAGATGGACCCCAATGTCCGTCCGGGATGGGTCTCCGGGCTCGCCCGCTTCGCGCGCCGGCGCTTCGGCATCTTCATGCATTGAAGATCAGCGTACGTCGAACTTGTCGGCCTTACGTTCCCCCAGCAGCATGCGCTGCTCCAGCCGCCGGCGCAGGGCAGCGTAGTAGGCTTCCAGGAACGAGAGATCAGTTTCGCCTTCAATCGGCGCCCAGCCAATCTTGGCGCGGATTCGCGCCGCCACCTGCGTCTTGATCTCCTGCGTCGACTGGCGCAGCACATCTTCCAGAACGTGCAGCTCATGGATGCCATAGGCTTCCGTCTGCGCCTGCGTGAAGACATAGCGTGAGCCCGCTTCCGGGCGCGCTGCGGCCGAGGTGATGTCGTCCATCAGCTTCGCCTTGGGCGCCTTGATCACCCATGTGCCGGCGATCAGGTCGCCGACGCGCATCTTGTCCTTGTTGAAGATGGGAAAGAGCAGGAAGACGCCAGACCAGACGAGTCCGAACAGGGCCATCCAGGCACCGAACCGGTCGCCGCCCATCAGAGCAAACTGGAAGGGCAGTCCGATCTCGATCTCGCGGATGAAATTACGCGCGAGGACAGAGTTTGCGGTAAGCCGGCCGCCATCGCGCGAGGCAACGCGCAGGCCCAGGACGCGCTTGCCGGGTGTTGCGGCCCGCTGCCCGATCTCGAAAAAGATGTAGTAGAAATTCCGCACGAAGAAGAAAAATACCAGCCAGAAGGCGAAGGCGATGTTGCTGCTGCCCGGGTTCAGCGCGCTGCTGATAAAGCCAAGGCCCAACAGGGTCGTGATCACAATGGCCCACTGGATCGCAATGTCGATCATCAAGGCGCCGGCGCGTTCAGATGCGTTTGCCAGCCTCAGGCGGATCGCCGCGCCCTCTGGTGTCACCAGCTTGCGCACCATCTTCGCCATGCGCATTTCTTCAGCGAGGCGCGCCCGGCGCTGCACCGCCGCCTCCATGCTGATGCCCGGCCTTCGGGTCGTGTCGACGGGTTTGGCGGTCATGGCGCTGCCGCTCTCCGGGGCACATAGAAATAGATCAGCCAGAAGACCAGCGTGCCCGCCGCAATGCCGTAGCGCACGCCATCGGAATTGATCAGTTGGCGGCCGAAGCCTTCGAGGATCGCC
>JBGSKU010000240.1:0-2256 GCA_041741055.1 Hyphomonas sp. | reverse complement strand
TGGTGATTGCGCACCGCCTGTCGACCGTGCGGCGCGCCGACCGGATCCTCGTGATGGAGAATGGCCGCATCGTGGAAGAAGGCACGCACGACACGCTTGTCGCCGAAGGCGGACTTTATGCGCGCCTTGCGGAACTTCAGTTCACGGAACGTTAGGATTCAGCCTTTCCGGCGGGCTCTGTCGATCGCACCGTCCAGCGAGAACGAGAAGGCCAGCGACAGGATCAACGGAACCCAGATCGGCAGGCTGCCCACGCCCGGTGCGCCGACGGCTTTCGCGATATGGTCGTCCACGCACCACCAGAGAAGCCATAACCACATGTTTGTCTCCATTCTGCGCCGGCATTGGGCCGTGCAGGACAGAGATAAGCGCCTATTTGGCCGTCACAAGGCGCTATTCGGCAGCCTGCATAGCCGGCTTCCGGGCCTCGGCCGATGCCGGCACATGGAACTGCATCACGCCGTCCTCGATGGGCAGCTCGCGCAGGTTCTTCCGGTCGGTGAAGTAATTCTGGTTCAGCTTCCACGGCGCCTCGGTATGCTGGCGGGGGAACTGGTCCATCACGCGCTGGAAATAGCCGGACGAGAAGTCCACGAATGGTTCGGTTTCGTTCGGGAAGGCGGCGAGATAGGGCATTGCCGATGTCGCGCCCTTTTCGTCCATCAGGTTGAGCAGGCGGCAGACATACTCACTCGTCAGGTCCGCCTTGAGCGTCCACGACGCGTTGGTATAACCGAACGTCACCGCAAGGTTCGGCATATTCGACAGCATCACGCCCTTGTAGTTCAGGAGTTTGCCGGGATCGATTTTCGCGCCGTCAAGCGAGACCTGGACCCCGTTCATGAAAATGAGGTTCAGCCCCGTCGCGGTAACGATGATGTCAGCGTCCAACGTCTTTCCGGATTTGAGGGCGATACCCGCTTCGGTGAATCGCTCGATATGATCGGTCTCGACGCTGGCCTTGCCGGACTTCAGCGCCTTGAACAAATCCGAGTCCGGAACAAGGCAAAGGCGTTGCTCCCACGGATTGTAGGCCGGGTTGAAGTGCTTATCGACGTCAAAGTCCGGGCCCAACTCTTCGCGCACCATGCCGATAAGGCGCTCGCGCGCCTTCTGCGGATTGTTGCGCGTCTGGCGGAAGAAGAATTGCTGGAACAGCACATTGCGCCAGCGGATCAGGGTATAGGCCCATTGCCCCGGCATTACCTTGCGCAGGAAGTTTGCCGCCTTGTCGACCGCTGGGCGGGAGACGACGTAAGTAGGCGAGCGCTGAAGCATGGTCACGTGCGCGGCTTTCTCGGCCATCGCGGGCACGAGGGTCATGGCCGTCGCGCCGGAGCCGATCACGACGACACGTTTGCCGGTATAGTCGAGGTCTTCCGGCCAATGCTGCGGATGGACGATCCGGCCCTTGAAAGCCGCTTCATCAGGAAATTCGGGGCGATAGCCCTGATCGTAGCGGTAATAGCCGCCGCACATGAAGAGGAAACGGGCGACCGTAGTCTGGCGGGTGCCGTCCTTGCCTTCGCTGACGACATGCCAGGCCTGGTCCTTGCTCGACCAGTCGGCGGCGACAATCTTCGTGTTGAAGGTAATGTGCTGGCGCACGCCGTATTCATCGGCAGTGTCATTCACGTATTTGCGGATCGATGGGCCATCCGCGATCGCCTTGGCCTCAGTCCACGGTTTGAAGTCAAATCCCAGCGTATGCATATCGGAGTCTGACCGGATGCCTGGGTACCTGAAAAGGTCCCAGGTGCCGCCGATGGCATCGCGTGCCTCGTAGATCCGGTAAGTCTTCCCGGGAGACAGTTTCTGGAGATGTACGGCAGCGCCAATTCCGGACAGGCCGGCACCGATGATGAGAACGTCTGTGTCGATTTTTGTCATTCACGCAGTGTACGTGAGATTACCTAAAAGGAAATAGGTGACGCGTGCGTCATACTTGAGGGCGGGCTAGACGTTGGCCTGTCGTCCGAAGGCGCCAGCGAGGCGCAATTGCTCCTGAACCAGCGGCACGACTGCCTCGTTGCCGGCGACAATCGAGCCTGTGGACATGACGTTGCCGCCGTCGATCTCGCCGATCACGCCGCCCGCCTCGCGCACCAGCACGATGCCGGCCGCAATGTCCCAGGACTTGAGGCCACGTTCCCAGAACCCGTCGAAACGTCCCGCTGCGACCCAGGCAAGGTCGAGCGCGGCCGAGCCGTAGCGGCGGATTCCAGCGCAGGCCGGGGTCATGGCCAGCATTTCGCG
>JBGSKU010000239.1:0-1919 GCA_041741055.1 Hyphomonas sp. | reverse complement strand
GCAGGCCTGCGCTGCGGCGCGACGACCGAAGCCGGCGCGCGCCAGCCCGAGCTGACTGAAAAATCGACCGCGGCGCACGTTGCCCGCTTCGACAAGATGCGCAATGCGGCAGGCGACCAGCCGGTCGCCAAGCTGCGCCTTGAAATGCAGAAAGCGATGCAGGCCAACTGCGCCGTGTTCCGCATGGGGTCGGTGCTGAAGGAAGGCGTCGATGCCATCGAGGACGTCTACAAGAAGCTGCCGGGCATCGACGTGAAGGACCGCACACTGGTCTGGAATACAGACCTGATCGAAGCGCTCGAGTTCGACAACCTGATTTGCCAGGCGGCGGTGACGGTGAACTCGGCGGCCAACCGCGAGGAAAGCCGCGGCGCCCATGCGCGCGAGGACTTCTCAGAGCGCGACGACGCGAAATGGATGAAGCACACGCTCGCCTGGGTCGACAGCGCGGGCAAGGTGACGATCGATTACCGCCCGGTGCACGAGTACACGATGTCGAACGAGATCGAGTACATCAAACCGAAAGCGCGGGTGTACTGATTGGAATTGGTCTTCAGGCGCGGAGGGATGGATGAGCGAATACAAGTCCGTCTTCGTTCGCGCCGGGAGGCAGAAGAAGGAAGAGAAGAAACTGCTCGGCCGGGGCATGAAGCTGGTGGACGACCCGCAACAGGCGGACCTGTCAGACCTGAGTGCCCAGATCGAGACGGCCTGCAACAGGCTGCATGACGAAGGCTATGACGTGATTTCCATACTCCCCTCCGTGAGCGGACATTCCGAAAAGGGCGTGATCAACCAGGGTGGGTATGGGTTCGGATTCAGCGTGACGGATGGCGCGGTCATCACCGCCCGCCGCCGCGCCAACTAATTCAGGGATTTATTCAGGAACGCCACATGGTCCAGCTTACCCTCCCCCAGAACTCCAAGGTCCAGAAGGGCAAAACCTGGCCCAAGCCGCAGGGCGCGAAGAACCTGCGCGAATTCCGCATCTATCGCTACAGCCCCGAGGAAAAGACCAATCCGCGCTGGGACACCTATTGGGTGGACATGGACCGGGCCGGGACGATGATCCTGGACGTGTTGTTCTACATCAAGAACAATATCGACCCGACGCTGGCCTTCCGCCGGTCGTGCCGCGAGGGCGTTTGTGGCTCCTGCGCGATGAACATTGCCGGGCGCAACACGATTGCCTGCACCAAGGGCTTTGACGACCTGCCGGGCGGCGTGATCACGATCAGCCCGCTGCCAAACCAGCCGGTAGTGCGCGACCTGATCCCTGACCTGACGACCTTCTACGCGCAGCACGCCTATGTGCAGCCCTTCCTGAAGACCGACTCGCCGACGCCGGAGAAGGAATGGCGCCAGTCCGAAGAGGACCGCACGCAGCTCGACGGCCTGTACGAATGCATCCTGTGCGCCTCCTGCTCGACCTCCTGCCCGTCCTACTGGTGGAACGGCGACAAGTATCTCGGCCCCGCCGCGCTGCTGCAGGCCTATCGCTGGCTGATCGACAGCCGCGACGAAGCGACCGGCGAGCGCCTCGATGCGCTGGAAGATCCGTTCAAGCTCTACCGCTGCCACACGATCATGAACTGTGCGCAGGTCTGCCCGAAGGGCCTGAACCCGGCGAAAGCGATCGCCAAGATCAAACACATGATGGTCGAGCGGATCAGCTAGGCCGCATCGGCGACACGCCGTCCCTAAACGTGTGCGCCTTTGCGTTTGTTGCACGCGGCATGGGCGAGCTGGAGATTGTCCGGCTTGTCGCTGCCGCCGGCAGCGCGCGGGCGGATATGGTCGAAAGTCGGGCGCTGCTTCTTCCAGAGTGAGGCGTGGGCGAGTTCAAACCGGCTCGCCGGCATCGCGAGGCCGCACAGCGCGCAGCAGCCCTCCTGGGCCGCCCAGAGGCGGCGGAAAAG
>JBGSKU010000238.1:0-3732 GCA_041741055.1 Hyphomonas sp. | reverse complement strand
CCTTGCTGAGATCAAGGAAAGCGGACGAGTAAAGCGTATCGACGTTCGGCCGGACAACGGCCCTGAATTGCGGGTCAGGCGGCGTGAACTTGTGGGTGAAGGTATTTATCGGTCCGCCCAGGCCGCAGAGGTAAGGCACTTCGCTGGCGGCCCGGCGTGTTTCCTCCATCAGAAGGATGGGGAATCCGAACATGTATCCGTCGGATGCGATGAGACTGGTATGGACCTTCAGCGCGGGTCCGGTTTCGTCTGCAGCGGCGATCATGCAGGCGCTCTGCGACAACATGAGGGCGGCGAACGCGGTTTGGGCAAGAAATCTGACCTGCATCAGTTGCTTCCTCTCTCTTGTGAGAATGGGGTTGGCCGTCATCAGAAGCGGTATCCGACGGTGGCTGTCAGACCGACGGTAGGTGCGTTTTCGAGCCCGTAGTATGTGGCTTCGCCGCGAAGGTAGAACTTGTCTGAAAAATCAAGCTCGACGCCGCCACCGACGACCGGGCCGCTGCGTTCGGCGGAGTAGGTTCCCGTTTTTGTGTAGGACCCCGGAATCGTGAAAGGCACGTCGAAAATGGTGATCGTTGGCGGCTCGTCGAGCACGGCCGTCACCGTGCCGTTCGCCTGAATTTCGCTGACCACGTACCCGACCCGTGCAAACGCCTCGACCCGTTCGCTCTTGGTCAGCGGGACGTGCCCTTTGAGATAAAGGCCCGTGAGGTATTTCAGTTCAACCTCGCCGGCAAAGCTCCCGCCTATGCCGTTGATTGAGGCGCTCTCGTTCAGGTTTTCGCCGGATGTGCCAAGCGCAAGGTCGGCTTCGATGGACAAGTATTGAGAGACATCCACCCCGCCCCGGACCGAGAGGGCATGCAGGCTGGTATTGTCTTCCACAAGGAGGTCGTCGATCTCGCCTTCAAGCTCGGTCAGCAGGACCGTTGGTCCGGCCTCGAGGTAGGCTGACCACTTCTGATCGGGCGACGGGCTGCCTTCTTGGGCAAGTGCGGACGCGGAAAATTGGGCTGCCAGCCAAACGCCGGCCATTGCGTACTTTTTCACCGAGAAATCCCTTCAAGCTTTGTTCCGGTGCCCCACTCATACTATAGAAAATATTTTCGACAAGTGCTGTTGAAAATATTTTCTATAGTATTAAGTTTTGAGCACCTGAACTGACTTGCCGCACACAAGCGAGGAGGAATTATCAAATGAATTCAAAGGAATTGTCCCAGTCCATCGATATCGCACCACGGGACCAGCATTTCGCCTTCCCGGACGTGGAAGCGCGCGATTGGTTGGGCGGCGATGAAATAAAGTCGCTCGCTTTCAACGCGCTTTCCCTGACATTTCCTGCCGGAGAACGTTTCTTCATCCGAAGCGTCAAAACGTTCAAAGGCCAGATCCGGAGTGAAAAGCTCCTGGCTCAAGCAAACGCCTTCATGGCGCAGGAATCCATGCACACGCGCGAACACATCCGCTACAATCAGAAGCTGGAGCAGCTCGGTTGCCGAGCGTCCATGTTGCACGAAGAAACGCAGTCCAGGTTCGAATGGGCTCAGAACCGCTTTTCCAAACTTGAACTGCTGGCTGCGACCTGCGCTCTCGAACACTTCACGGCGATTCTGGCCGACGAGATCTTGTCGCGCCCGGACCTTCTGAACGAGGCGAGCCCTGAATACCGTAACATCTGGCTATGGCACGCGATCGAAGAAGCTGAACACAAAGGCGTAGCGTATGATGTCTTCCAGGAGATGACCCAGGGGCGGGGATATTGGGTGCGGGTCCGCACCATGGCCGTCGTCACCTTCCTGTTCCTTCAGCATATGGGGCGCTTGTTCTCCGTGTTGCTTGAAGATGCAGGCCTTGCTGGCTCGCTGCGAGCCCGGTTGCGTCTGAATTGGTTCTTGTGGGGAAACCCCGGACTATTCCGCAAGATGATCCTGAAATGGGCAGTTTATCTTCGGCCGGGCTTTCACCCCTGGGATCACGACAATCGGGAAAAGATGGTGTTTGCCGAGCGATCCTTGGCCAGCGTGCCCGAATGACGTAATGCAGATCCGGCGCGGCGAGCCTTGCGGATTCGGGTGCCGTTCTGAATGTGTTCGCGACCAAGGGCCAACATTGAACAAACCGAAGCGAATACGTCGTACGTCCGAAGAGGCTCGCGAGCAAATTTTGCTCGCCGCCGAGTCTCTGATCCTCGAACATGGACCGTCCGAGCTCAAGTTCCAGTCGTTGGCAGACCGGGCCAATGTCGCCGTATCCAACGTCTATCACCATTTCGGCGGCGTCCTGGAGATCAAGCGCGGATTGGCCGAGCGGGTGTTCGAAGAGCTGAAAACCGATTTGCTCGCGGCGCTCGGCGAAGAAGTCAACAATGAGCCTCTGACCTTCGCGCAGAACGTCATGGTCCGCGTCTATTCGATCCTTCGGACGGAACGCTACGCAAAGCTGATTGGCTGGATCGTGTTGTCGACTGAACTCGGACAGCTTCAGGATTTCATCCGGCCGCTGCCGGCCATGACCGCAATGGTCGCTGACCATATGGCGCAGCATCTGCCGAGGGCGACCGCTACAAGATTGGCTGAGATGATCACGTACAACCTGTCGATCGTGGCCGTGGGAGAGGGACTCGTCGGGCCTGCCGTCAGGGCGGCGTTGTCGCTGGACGGCGAATCGGCGGATGGATCGCGCTGGCTCGGGGATTATTGGAAGCAGTTGCTGGACCGCGAACTCGAACAGGCGGTCAAGGATGCCGGCGACAAGTCCGGCTGAAATTGCGCCGCCGCTCTCCCTCTTTCGGAATCGGATCAAACATGGGGCGGGTCTCGGCGGAAAGGTCCGCGCCGGGGTGCAATTCGCAACACAATCAACACTCCGTATGCACAGACAGATCAAAAGCCGTTAGAACCAAGTGCAAACTGGTTCAAAAGGACGTGCACGCGCCCATTCCAGCCCTCCAAAAATTCCGCGAAATGACAATAAATCAAAACTACAAATTCTCTGTCGCTCCCATGATGGACTGGACGGACCGCCACTGCCGGGCCTTCCACCGGACGCTGACCAAGCGCGCCCTGCTCTGGACCGAGATGGTCACGGCCGATGCTGTGATCCATGGCGACCGGCAGCGCCTCCTGGGGTTCAGCCCCGTCGAACACCCGGTCGTCCTTCAGCTGGGCGGATCGGACCCGGCCAAACTGGCGGAAGCCGCGCGCATCGCGCAAGGGTTCGGTTATGACGAGGTGAACCTGAATTGCGGCTGTCCGTCTGAACGGGTCCAGTCCGGTGCCTTCGGTGCCTGCCTGATGGCGGAGCCGGATCTTGTCGCAGACTGCGTGGCCGCGATGCGCGCCGCGGTCTCCATCCCGGTCTCGGTCAAGAACCGGATAGCCATCGACGATCTGCCGGCCCGCGAGACGCTGTTCACCTTCATCGACAAGGTCGCCGCAGCCGGATGCTCCGTATTCACCGTGCATGCCCGCGCCGCCTGGCTCAAAGGTCTCAGCCCCAAGGAGAATCGCGAGGTTCCGCCTCTGAACTACGGCCTGGTCGCGGAACTGAAAGCAGCGCGGCCCGACCTGACCATCATCCTCAATGGCGGCATCACGACACTCGATCAGTGTTCGGATCACCTGCGCACCGTCGACGGCGTGATGCTCGGCCGCGCCGCCTACCAGACCCCCGGCCTGCTCGGCGGGGTCGACGCCCAGCTGTTCGGGGAAGGGGCTTTCGTCTCGGCCG
>JBGSKU010000237.1:0-2825 GCA_041741055.1 Hyphomonas sp. | reverse complement strand
CGCGCCCGCAACGACGCTGCCGTACGCGACAACCTCACCGGCTTTCGCGTTGCCGCCCAGCCCTAGGGCAATTTCCGCTCAAGCGGGCACCGGTTGAGCGGAAGAATTTGCGACCAATCAAAAACCCGGAGCACGCGATCTGATTCCATCAGATCGCGTGTCTAGGGCTGCAGGCTGCGATAATTCAGGATGTCCTGGTGCAGCTCTTCCAGCACGCGCCTGGAGCGGCCCCAGTCCGAGGACTGACCCTCGAACACGACCGCGCTCGTCACGAGCGTGCCTTCGGGCTTGCGCTCGACGCTGAGGGTCAGCTTGCCCTTCCAGGTGGTCAGGCTTGACGGGATCTCCGCCTGCACGACGCATCCGTCCGTGCCTTCCTGCACCGCGATCAGCGTCTGGCTCCGGCTGGCCAGCGAACACAGGATTGCCGCCAGCACGCGCCCAAAGGGCGTTGCGTAACCATTCTTCGCGTCCTTGCCGGTCTTCACGCCCATCCTGGCGTAGATCGGGGTAGCGATTTCGGCGATCAGCTTCATGGAAACCCCGCCGGCGCCGGCGGCGTTCAGCACGGGTTGCGCCAGCTTGAGGAATTCCTCCGCCGACATGCCGGCCTTGGTCGTCTTGGAGGCCTCGGCGATCAGCGCTTTCACTTCAGGATGGCCCAGCACGACGCGGTAGTTCGTCGTCTCGCGCCAGTCTTCCAGCGGTCCGGCCGGTGCAGCCTCGGCCGGGGCCGAACCTGTTGCATCCGCAACAGCGCCTTCAAGGCGCGCGCCGCATCCGGCGCAGAACCTGTGTTCAGGGGCGGCTTGCGCGCCGCATTGCGTACAGAACATCCGGGGTGTCCCCTCTCCGACTCGGAGAGGGGACTTTAGCGGACTCAGGCGCCCGCGTCAGCGAGGTTCTGGTTGGCGAAGTCCCAGTTCACCAAGCTGGACAGGAAGGTGTCGATATAGTCCGGCCGGCGGTTCTGGTAGTCGAGATAATAGGCATGTTCCCACACATCCATGGTCAGCAGCGGTGTCGTGCCGGCTTCGGTCAGCGGGGTCTCGGCATTCGGCGTCTTGGTGATCGCCAGCTTGCCGCCCTTGTAGACCAGCCAGGCCCAGCCCGAGCCGAACTGAGTCGCGCCGGCGGCCTTGAACTCCTTTACGAAATTGTCATAGCCGCCGAGGTCGCGGTCGATCAGCTCGGCCACCTTGCCATGCGGCTTGCCGCCGCCGCCGGGTGTCATCGAGTGCCAATAGAACGTGTGGTTCCACACTTGGGCGGAGTTATTGAACACGCCGGCCTTGGCCTTGTCGGCGGCAGAATCCTTGATCACGTCTTCGAGCGAGGCGTTCTCTTGCGGCGTATCCTTGAGAAGGCCGTTGAGGTTCGTCACATAGGCCTGATGGTGCTTGCCATAGTGGAAGTTCAGCGTCTCTTCGGAGATGTGCGGCGCCAGGGCGGAGCGGGCATAGGGCAGGTCGGGCAGGGTGAAGGCCATGCGGAAAGGTCCTTTCTTGCGGTTTTGATGTCTTTCGCTTCGCAGCGGTTTCGCACATATGGGGTCCATGTCAAACGAGACCAGACCCCTGACCAAGACTCCGTGGGCCGAGATCGACAAGCGCGTGCGCCGGGTCGACGAGGACCGCTGGATTTCCAGCCGCTTTGCCCCCGCCTCCCAGCGCCGCGCGCTGACGGCGCTCTATGCGCTGAACTACGAGCTGGTGCGCGTGCAGGAAGTCGTCAGCGAGGAAACCCTCGGCCTGATCCGCTTCCAATGGTGGCGCGAGGCGATCAACGAGATCGAGACGACCGGCAATCCGCGCGGCCATGATGTCTGCCTGGCGATTGCCGAGGAGGTGGCCGCCGGCCGCCTGAAGACCGGCGCCCTGCAGAAACTGGTCGATGGCTACCAGACCGCCTTCGTGGAGCAGGATCGCAGCAAGGAGCCCGAAGCCTGGATCGCCCTGACGGCCGCCAACATCCTGATCCCGGTGCACAACTGGGCTGAGGAGATCCGCGGTGTCTCGGCCGCCTATGCCGCCGTGCGCCGCAAGGCCGGCCACGCCTTCGGCCCGCACGTTACGCCCGCCCCCAAACCCTTGCGCCCGGCCGTCGCCCATTTCCGCCTGCGAAAACTCTACTGCGAAGGCCGCTCGCCCAACCCGGTCGCCAAACGCTTCTCCATCATGAAAGCCATGAACACCGGCGAAGTGTAAGCTGCTGCGCCACCAGAGTTTGTCGTCATTCCGGTCTTGCGCAACAAAATCCGGGGGCCTGGAAAATAAAATGCAGCGGCTATTCAAGCACTTGTGAAATAGTTGGCGCGCGCGAACGCACCCCCTCCGCAGGCGGAGGTATAATGCGGCCATGATCCCGCTGCGCGCCCTCAAAGCCCACCCGCACTATGCCGGCCTGTTCGAGCATGTGCCGCGGCTGCTGTGGCCGATCCTCTGGTGGCAGCTCAATGCCATGATCTTCTGGATGCGGGATCAGAACATCACCGGTGTCTGCTTCCAGACCAGCTGGTGGGGCTTCATCACCATCCGCTTCGCCGCGCAGGCCGAAGCTGCGGACCTCTACAAACCCATCCCCCGAGTATTCCGTGAACTGAGTGATCCAAGCTGGGAGACGAGTCTTCCAGACAATCTTCCTGTCGAAGACCTCTCAGCCCGGCACACCTTCATCCTCCCCCGTTTCACGGGGGAGGTGTCACCGAAGGTGACGGAGGGGGCCCTCACCCCCATCCCCAACACATCCTAGCCCTCCCTGTCATCCCGGCGAGCGCCGGGACCCAGCCTTGGCGCGAAGTTCGCGCTGGATCCCGGCTTTCGCCG
>JBGSKU010000236.1:0-22107 GCA_041741055.1 Hyphomonas sp. | reverse complement strand
ACCGGATCGACAATAGCGGCTCCGGCTCCAGCGGCAGCGGAGGTGGTGGCGGCGAAGATGACGATGGCGGCAGCGGGGGCTTGGGCGGCGCGGCGGACGAAGTCGGCCTGGCCGACATCACGCTATCAGGCACATACACATTCGACCTGTCGGACTCGACCTATCTGGATGTGACCGCCAAGGCCTCCCTACCCACCGGCGACGAGGAAAAAGACCTCGGCACAGGCGAAACAGACGTGTCGATGAACGTCGAACTCGGCGCCGATACGGACTTCGGCGGCGTGTACATCCAGGGCGGCTACAAGCAGCGCGGCGGCACGTTTCGTGAAGATGGCGCGACGGCACTCGCCGGCGCCTATACGCGCCTGACCGACGGCGTATTGTTGGGCGCGGATGTCAGCTGGGCGGAAGCTTCGCGTGCAGGCGCTGACGACTTCTCTTCGGCAACCGCTTACACGAGCTTCCGTTTGACGGACTCGTTGCGCCTCTCAGTGTTTGCGGAGACGGGTCTGTCTGACGCCAGCCCGGACTTCGGTGCGGGCGTTGGCCTGACCTGGAAGACCAACTTCCGCCGGCCATTCGCGGGTCAGTAGGACTGAACTTCCACCTGCAGAGCAAATCAGAAGGGCCGGGTGCTTCCCGGCCCTTTCCTTTTGGCTTTCAACAAATCTAGCGGCGCCAGCCCGCAGCGATGCCGGCGCGTTCGCCGTCGGCATCAAGCAGCTCGATGGCGCCTTTCCCGGCGATGGCCGCCTGGATCGACGCCGGCGCATCCGACGCGGCCGGAACGTAGCCTTCGTGAACAGAGGCGAGGGTCGCGGCGCTGGCGTCGATCTGCCAGGCGCCACCGGGCTGTTTGCAGGCGAGGCCAGCGGTCTGGCCTGCCTGGAATTGGCGGCAGGCCTCCCCGTCAGCTGCCGTGAAGCTCAGCTGGATCGTTGTTGCAGCACCGAGCACATCGACCCGCGATCCGGACACGGAGGTTTCCAGAACCTGGGCCAGTTCCGGGCCTGCGACGAGACCCTCTGCTGACGCAAGCATGAGGCTGGCCGCCGGAGCCGCTGCCAACGATCCGGCGACGAACCAACCTGCAAGAATGCCGGCGGCGGCTGTCGCGGGAAGAGTCGCAAACGCCGGCAACCGCCAGCGGCGGAACCAGCTGCCGGCTTCGTCCGGCTTTGCCGGCGGCTTGGCAAGCACGGCCATCAGCCGGTCTGGTACGTCCGAATGATAGGTGTGCATGTAGGCC
Source organism: Hyphomonas sp. (assembly GCA_041741055.1). Lineage (GTDB taxonomy): Bacteria > Pseudomonadota > Alphaproteobacteria > Caulobacterales > Hyphomonadaceae > Hyphomonas. The sequence goes on along the minus strand of JBGSKU010000236.1, from coordinate 20,858 downwards.
TGATGCAGGCTCGATTGCGTCGCCCGGATATAGGCGAGCGTCGCCCGAAGCGCGGGATCACGCTCCAGATCGGCCTCGACGGCAAGGCGCCGGGGATTGTCCAACTCTCCGTCGGCGTAGGCAGACAGGCGTTCGAAATCATCCTGGGTCATGGTTCACTTCCACTTGGGGCGGGCGGATCAATCAGATCCAGCAAGAGACGGCGGGCGCGGGCGAGACGGCTCATCACCGTGCCCGGGGGAATGTCGAGCGCGTCAGCGGCTTCGAGATACGAAAAGCCCTCGATGGTCACGAGGGCGAGTACGGCGCGGCAGTCTTCCGGCAGGCGGGTCATGGCATCGCGAACTTCGGTAATCGCGATCCGGGCGGGAAAGGATATCCGCCCATCCTCGCCGTTTGTCGGCCAAAGCTGCGCAAGACCGGCGGCGTGATCGCGCCGGACCTTGCGCTTGCGGCCGTCATCGATCCAGAGCGTCTGCATGATCCTGAACATCCAGCTGTCGAGGCGCGTTCCGGGCTCGAACTGCGATTCCTTGCGGATGGCCTTTTCCAGCGCATCCTGCACCAGATCGTCTGCGGCGTCCGCCGAACCGGTGAGCGCATGGCCGAACCGGCGCAGCTTGGGCACCATCAGGGCCAATTGGGCCCGGAAGTTCAGGGGACGATCATCCATCAACACACCGGAACAACGCGCAAGACCTTGTCCTTATTCTCGCGGAAGCCAAAAATAATCTTGTACGATTTCCGCGCTCTTTGAGCTATTCTGCTCAAATGAAGCGCTATGCAATGCTTACGGCAACCCTTGTGCTGGGCGCAGTTCTTGCTGCGCCTGCGAACGCATCCGGCGGGCATGACAGCGGCGAGCGAGGTGATCGGGCGGCTGAACGCGCTGAGCGCGACCGTATGGAGCGGGCCGAACGCGCGGAACGCGATGCGGGCAAACGCGAAGAACGCGAGATCCGCGACTCGCTGCGGGACACCGAACGCACCAGCAAGGACGCCTCCGAAGACAAGGACCGCGACCGGTCCGGTCGTGATGATCACGACCCGGTGAATTCCGGAGATGAAGACCACGATGACTCGTCAGGGTCCAATAGCGGCTCGGAACCGAAGACCGAGACGGACACGTCCGGAAGCAGTTCCGGCTCGAGCGGCAGCTCAGACGCCGATGACGAAGACGATGACAATTCAGGCTCGGGCAGCAGCTCCGATCTGGACGATGATGATGACGACAATTCGGGCAGCAATTCGGGTTCGTCGGGTAGCGGCGATGATGATGATGATGACGACAGCGACGATAACGATGACAGCGATGACAAGGGCGGCGACAAAGGCCGGCTGAGCTATGACGACAATGGGCAGCTCTACCGGGATCGCGAACTCGTCGTTCTGCTGAAGGACAATGCCGAGCTGGGGCGTGTCGAGCGTCTCGGCTTCAGCGTGATCGAGTCCCGTCCGATGCGGCGCGACGCCGGAGTGGTTGTCCGGATCGGCGTTCCGGTGGACATGGCGGCGCGCGAGGCGCTCGACCGTCTGCGGACAGGACTACCGGATGCTCCGTCGGCCTACAATCACGTCTACACGCCGTCTGGCGAAACGCTGACCGGTAGTGCGCCTGCTCCGACGCGCGGTGCATATCCAGGCGCGCAAGCTGGGCTCGTTGCGGTTATCGACGGGTTCTCTGGCGGCGACGTGATGCACCATGAGGTGAAGCCCTTCGTTCGCAAGCGCGCCGCTATTCCGCATGGGGACAATGTTGTTTCGGTCCTTGTGAACGACTTGCTGGCACTCGGATATGCGACACCCGAACGGCTGTTGGCGGCGGATGTGGTCGAGCAGGCCAACGGGTTGGCACCTTCCGCATCAATCATCGGGCTGATCGATGCCCTGGATTGGGCGTCGGCTGAAGGCGCGCAGGTGATCAACATCAGCCTCAGCGGCCCACCCAACAGAGTGCTGGAGACGGTGGTCAACGAGATCGCCCGGGACGGCACCTTGATTGTTGCGGCGGTGGGCAATTCGGGGCCTGCCACGCGCCCCGGCTATCCTGCCGCCTATGACAGCGTAATGGGTATCACCGCCGTCGATTCTGCCGGAGCGCCATACATCTATGCGGCGCGCGGGCCACAGGTGGAGTTGTCAGCGGAAGCGGTTTCGATTGGTGCAACGTCGACCGGGGAATCACTGTCAGGCACATCATTCGCCGCGCCGCGCGTGACCGCCCTTGCGGCCACACTGATACAGGACCAATCTGCGGGCGACGTCCGCGCCGGCCTGCACCGCATTGCAGCGGATCTGGGGGCGCCCGGTCGAGATGAAGTCTTCGGATTTGGCGCCGTTCCCGCCCCACCCGGGCCTGCTCTTCTGGCTGTCTCAGAAGATTTGCAAAAAAAATCGACGCAGCAAGAATAAATCCCGCTGCCGGGACGTTAGCACAGTGAAGGCAAGCGATCCGGCCCAAACCGGACCTGCCAGAAGTTGCCGGCACCTGCAGTGTCAATGTCCCCGACACGAGGCGAATGCCTGACTGGCGCGGAACGGTCCCCACCCAGAACCGCCCCGGTTATTGCAGGTGCCGGCAAACCCTGCCCCGGGCACGGGCTCAATCCAGACAGGCCGCAATGGAGCGCGCTGCTGCACGCAGCACCGGCTTCGCCTCGATCTGAGGAACTTCCAGCAGCATTTCGACGGCGGCGTAGCCGAGTTCGACCGCAAGACGGGCGCGGGCGTAGTCGTCAGCCTTTCCCTGGCCGCCGCCCCTCATCTGCTGCGCGATCAGACCGGCCACGTGCGCATGCGACTCGAGGCGGATCGGCGCGAGCTCCGGAATGGCGCGCAATGACGACGTGATCGCACGTCCGCCGCGGAACTTGCGGGTCACAGCGAGCGTTCGTGTGAGGATGCGCTCATGCTCCTGCACCGTCCGCGTGGCGAGTGATGCGCCCTGTGCAATATCGGCCTCGATAATGGCGTTCTGCGCGCGCATCAGACGGTCGCCCAATTCGGCGAGCATCTCATGCTTGTTCTTGAAGTAGCGATAGAAGGAGGGCGGCGTGACGCCGGCTTCCGCGACCACAGCGTTGGAATTGAACGCTTCGAGCCCGCCGCGCTCAAGCACGGCCTGACCGGCTGAAAGCAAGCGCTAGTAGGTTTCCTGCGCGCGGGCTTGCCGGGGAAGCGCAGGGTTCAAATCAGCCAAAACAATCTCCTCGCCAAGCCTGCTGGCAACATTCCAAAGCATGATTGACCAGATCAATAAAATAGTAAATGCTAGTTTTTTCGGGAGGACGCGCCATGAAGATTTCACGTCGCCACATGTTGCTCGGTGCAGGCGGCGTTGCGCTTGCTGCAGGGACGGTTGCTGCGCAGAAGTTCGGGTGGGATCGCAAGGACTTTACACGCGAGGGATATGTTGAAGCGGCCCCGACGGCATCGCCGGGCGAAGCAAGCTGGATGAACTGGTCGGGCATCGAGAGGGCGACGCCCAAGCAGATCGCCTATCCGGACTCGGTGGACGCGCTGGCCGACCTGGTGGCCCGGACAACCGGCCGCATCCGCCCGGTTGGCAGCGGGCATTCCTTCACTGGTCTTGCGACGACCGAAGATACGTTGCTGATGCTGAATGGTCTCTCCGGCCTGATCAGCTACGACGCGGCTACGGGCGAAGCACGCTTCGCCGCCGGAACGCCTCTGTTCGAGGTGAGCGACAGCCTGTTCCAGCTCGGCCGCGCACTCGACAACCAGCCGGACATCGACATGCAGACTCTTGCCGGCGCGTTCGCCACCGCCACGCACGGCACCGGAAATGACCTGACAGCGATGCACGACAACATCACGGCGTTCCAGATCGTGACCGCTGACGGAAGCGTGCGCGAGGTAACTGCAGCATCGGACCCGGCCATGTTCGGGGCCGGAAAGGTATCGCTCGGCGCGTTGGGCGTGATGACCGCATTCACGATCCGCACGGTGCCGGCCTACAGGCTCCGGCGCATCCTGACCGTCGAAGATTCCAAGACTTTTCTGGCGCACCTGGAACAAACTGCCGCGGCGCACCGCAACTTCGAGTTCTACTACTTCCCCCACACCGGTCTTGTGGCCAGCATCGTGCACGACATCACCGATGCACCCGTTTCCGAAGCGCTGGGCGGGGAAGACGATGATGATTTCCTCTGGGGACTGAAGACCCTGCGCGACGAACTTGGCTGGGCGCCCTGGCTTCGCCGGTCGATTGCGCGGTCGGAGTTTCCGCGCGGCGTGGTCGAAGACCGGGTCGACGAATCCCGCCTGCTGCTGTCCACGACGCGGCCGACGCGCTTCATCGAGATGGAATACCACCTGCCCCGCGAGCGGGGAGCGGAGATGGTGGAGCGCGTGATGCGCAAGCTGGATCAGCGCGGCGAGATCTTCTTCCCGATGGAATACCGTCATATCGCACCGGACAGCGCCTGGTTGAGCCCGTTCAATTCCGGGCCGCGCGCATCGATCGCGATCCACGCCCTGGCCAGCGAACGGTATGATTACTTCTTCACGGACTTCGAACCCATGTACCGCGAAGCGGGTGGGCGACCCCACTGGGGCAAGCTGCACTCCCTGGGCCAATCGGACCTTGCGGCGCTTTACCCGGATTTCGAACGGTTCAATGCGCTCCGCGGCGAACTGGACCCGAAGGGCAAGTTTCTCAACCCACATCTGGCGAAACTGTTCGGAGTGAATTTTGATGCTTAAGTTATCGCGCCGAAACCTGATGATCGGCGGCGCAGGCCTAGCAGGAGCAGCCCTACTGATGAGCAAACCAGGCGATGAAAGCGGACCGCGCGACCCTTACTTTGTGGGCCTCCAGCAGGCACTGACCGAGGCGGGGATCGCGACGCCGACCCTGGTGATCGACAAGACGCGCCTGAACGCCAACATCGACACGCTGGTCAGTCAGCTGCCGGAGGGCATGGCGTACCGGATTGTGGCGAAGTCCCTGCCCTCTCTGGACCTGATCGGACACATCCGGAAACGCTCCGGTTCAAACCGGCTGATGACGTTCAACCAGCCCATGCTGAGCAAACTGACCCGGACAATGCCGGATGCTGACCAACTGATCGGAAAGCCGCTGCCAGTGGTGGCGGCCCGCAATTACTTCAACGGCCTGACCGCTGAGGACGCTTCCTCGGCGCGGCAGGTCCAGTGGCTGGTCGATACGCCCGAGCGGCTTCGTCAGTATCAGGAATTGGCGACCTCCACCGGGCAGCCCCTACGCATCAATCTGGAGCTTGATGTGGGGTTGCATCGCGGCGGACTGGAAGCAGGTGATACGCTGAAGGCCATGCTGGAAGCACTGCGCGGGTCTGACAACCTGCAATTCACAGGGTTCATGGGTTATGAACCCCATCTCGCGGCCCTGCCGGAGACGATGGGCTGGCGCGAACGCGCCAAAGCGGGCGCCTGGCGGCGCTACAGCGAGGCACTGGCGCAGGCCGCCGAAGTGTTCGGGGCGGAGGCCGTGGCCGGATTGGTGCGCAACGCCGCCGGAAGCCCGACCTACCGGTATTATCAGTCGACGGAGATTGCCAACGAGATCTCTGCGGGGTCGTGCCTGGTGAAGCCCACGCATTTTGATACGCCGCTGCTGGAACCCCATCAGCCCGCCAGCTTCATTGCGACGCCGGTGATCAAGTCCATCGCGAAGACTCGTCTGCCGGGACTCGAATTCGCAGCGGAGGGGCAGCGGGCCTGGGATCCGAATACGACCCGGACCGTGTTCATCTATGGCGGCAACTGGCTGGCCGACCCGGTCGACCCGCCCGGCCTTTCTTACAACAAGACTTTCGGGCGCTCATCCAACCAGGAAATGCTGAACGGCGGGCACAATCTCTCGATCGAGCCCGACGAGTTCGTGTTCTTCCGTCCGCACCAGAGCGAAGCGGTGTTCCTGCAATTCGGAGATATCGCGGTCTACGAGGACGGTCGGATTACGGAACGCTGGCCGGTATTCGAAGCTTCTGCATGAGCGCCGCGGTCAGCCGTAGCTGCCACCGAGCGCGACAAAGAGGTTGATCGCTGCCGTGAGCCGGTCCAGCCGGCCCAAAACGTAGTTGTTCGATGCGTCTGCATAGTTCTGCTGCGCATTCAGCAGGCTGGTGAGATCGCCCGCCCCAGAGCGATAGCGCAGCTCGGCGGCATCCAGCGCATCAAGCGCCGCATCGCGGGCGATAAGGAGCTGATCTTCCCGCGCTGCGTTGGACTCTACGGATTTTAGACTGACGTCCACATCCCTCAGGGCGCTGAGGATCGATTGGCGGTAGGCCGCCAGCTGACCGGCCTGACGCGCCTTCGCGCTGTCAAGCTGCGCTTCAAGCCGGCCTCCGGAAAAGATGGTTGCCGCGAGCGACGCGGACAGCGAGGTGGTTACATCGGCGCCGCTGGTGAGCAGGCTCGAGACTCCTGCGCCCAGATCGATGCTTGGGAGGAAAGCGGCGCGCGCCGCGTCGATGTTCGCGCTCGCCGCGCGCAGGTTTGCTTCGGATTGCATGAGATCCGGCCGGCGCAACAGGAGGCCGGACGGAAGCCCCGGATCTGTTGATGGCAATGCGATCTCGAGGATGTCTGCTGAGGAAGCTTCATAGCCCTGCGGAACGCGGCCGAGCAGGATGGCGAGCGCGGTTTCCAGCCCGGCGATCTGGGATTCAAGTTGCGGAATGCGAGCACGCGTCGTCGCGAGCTGCGCCTCCTGGCTCGATACATCGAATCCTGAAATCGCGCCGGCCTTGTAGCGAACCTGGACAATCTCGTAGATGCGTTCAGCAATCTCCAGATTGGTCTTCGCTACTTTCAGCTGTTCGCGGCTGCTGAGGAGATTGAAATAGTTTGTGGCGACATCGGACTGGACGGTAAGTTCGAGTGCGCGCTGTGAAAAGATCGCGGCCTCCAGGTCTGCGCGCGCCGCAGCGCGGCTGGCGGCGTTCGCACCGAACAGGTCGAGCTCGTAGGATGCCGACAGACGCCCCGACGACGTGACGTCGTCGAGACCTGACTGCGTATCGCTCGACGATGAGAGGCTGGCGCTGGCCTGCGGCAGCAGCGATGCGTTCGCGGCCTTCAGAGCAGCTCTCGACGCTTCGACATTCGCGACGCCTTGAGCGAGCGTCTGGTTTGTCGTGAGCGCTTCAGCAACCAACGCGTCGAGCGGCGCGCTGCTGAACGTGGACCACCAAGCCTGTTCCGTGGCGGACAGCGTGGCCACTTCAGCGCGATAATCATAGCCATCCGGTATGACCAGCGCAGCATCGGCCTCAGTCGCTGGTGACGTTCCGAAACTGGCACAACCGGCCAAGACAAGCAGGGAGGAAGAAAGGACGAGCGAACGGATCATGAGATTACTCCGAAGCGAGCGCAGTGACAGGATCGAGGCGTGATGCTTGCCGCGCGGGCAACAAGCCGAAGATCAGACCCGTGCCGAGCGCCGAGCAGAATGCGAGAATGGCGGGCGTCGATGTAATCGCAATGGTCGTACCGGACTGCGCGAGGACGAAGCACACGCCGAACCCGATCAGCACGCCGGCCACACCGCCGAGCCCGCCAACCACCAGGGATTCAACAACAAACTGCGTCATGATGTCGGATCGGCGCGCGCCCGTCGCCATGCGAACGCCGATCTCGCGGGTGCGTTCCGACACGCTGACAAGCATGATGTTCATTACGCCGATCCCGCCGACGAGCAATGAAATGGCCGCCACGGATCCGAGCAGCAGCGAGAAGGAGTTCTGCGTCTCTTCGACGGATTCGAGAATGGATGCCGTGTTGCGGATCTGGAAATCTTCCGTACCGTGACGGGCGAGCAAAAGGGCCTGTGCGGCCGCTTCGGTTTCCTCGATCTTGTCCGTATCTTCGACCGCGAGCGTGATGGAGGACAGATAGCTCTGGCCGAAAATACGCATCATGCCGGTCGTGATCGGAACGAGTGCGACGTCGTCCTGGTCCTGCCCCCATGACGAAGCGCCTTTTTCTTCCAGAACGCCGGCCACTTCAAACGGAGCGCCGCCCAGAAAGACATACTGACCGACTGCGCCTTCGACATTGTCGAACAGGTTTCCGGCGGTGGTCGTACCCAGGACGACGACACCAATACGATTGTTCACGTCTTCGGCTGTAAAGAACGTACCGTACTTCATGCCGCGGTTCTGGGCGATGGGCCAGGATTCCGATACGCCTTCGACGGAGCTTGAATAGTCCTTTCCGCCGACCCGGAAGGTTGCGTTTCCGGACCGCGAGGGTACGGCCGCCTCGATATTGTGGAGTTCGGCCAGAGCGTTTGAATCTTCCAGCGTGAGCGTTGCTACCGCGTCCCCGCGCATACGAGTGCCTGGTGCGCCCGGCCGTACGAACAGAAGGTTCGGCCCCATCGACTCGAAACGCGCCATGACATCTGCCCGGCTGCCTTCGCCGATCGCAAGCATCGCCACCACGGCGGCGACGCCAATGACCACGCCGAGCAGCGTCAACGACGTGCGAAAGAGATTGGCCCTCAACGAGCGGAATGCCATTTTCGCGGACTCGATGACCTGCACGAGGGGCGACGGTCCTTTCCTGTCCTGCACATAGGCCGGCGCACTGTCTTGCAAGTCTTGTTCTGCACCGGAATCCGACAGGATCCGGCCGTCGCGAAGCTCAATACGCCGCCGCGCACGTTGCGCGACCGCCAGATCGTGCGTGATCAGGATGATGGTGCGCCCTTCGGCGTGCATCGACTCAAGCAAGTTGAGCAGCTCATTGCTCGAACCTGAGTCGAGTGCCCCCGTCGGCTCGTCGGCCAGCACCACCTCCGCGTCGTTGATGAGCGCGCGCGCCACAGCGACCCTCTGTTGTTGGCCACCGGACAGGTGACTCGGCTTGTGATGCAAGCGGTCGCCCAAACCCAGCTTTCCGAGGAGCTCCGCCGCCTTCGTGCGGCGTTCGGAGAGATTGAGGCCGGCATAGACGGCCGGAATCTCAACATTTTCGGATGCAGAAACGCTGGCCAGCAGATTATAACGCTGAAAAATGAATCCGAAGGTCTTGCGGCGCAGGCTTGCCAGCGTGTCAGCATCCAGTTCCGCGATGTTCTGACCACGGATCTTGTAGGTGCCGCCCGTCGGCCGGTCGAGGCACCCGAGAATGTTCATCAGAGTAGACTTGCCGGAGCCGGATTGGCCTATGATGGCAACGAATTCTCCGGTGCGGATGGTCAAGGACACGCCGTCGAGCGCGCGCACTTCCGTGTCGCCTGCGCCGTAGAAACGGTTCACGTCCTGTAATTCGATAAGGGGAGCGGTCATTTCGGACAATCTTACCGTGGCGGCGGCATGCCGCCGGGGGGGGGCTGCATTTGGGTGCTGGTTGCTTTCTCCAACTTCACTTCACCCGTGACGACTTTCTGACCCGGTTCAAAGCCGAAGAGTATCTGGGCCTGAGTGCGCGTCTTGAGTCCGACCAGTACAGGTTGCGGACGGGGCTCTCCATTCGCGTCCATGACCAGAACCGTGCCCATCTCGGCGTCCGGGTTGGCTTCACGTGCCTGCCGGAAGGCCGCCATCCGCACCTCATCCGGCATGCCGCGCGGTCCTTCTGCAGCTTGTGCCTGCATCAATCCCCCGCTCTTGGGCGGCGTGCCGGGATTGCGAGCACCCGCGCCATCCGAATTGCCCGGCAGCTGCCTGCCCGCCGGAAGCGATTGCAGCGCGGTCACAGGTACGAGCACGGCATCCTTGGCAGAGCCGGTGATGAAGAAGACCTGCGCTGTCATTTCCGGCTTCAGGCGGCCCTTGGGGTTCGCGATGTCCAGCAGCGCCTTGTACAGCACGACGTCGTTGAGCACTTCGGGCGTGGGAAGCACCTGACGCACCGACGTGTCCCACCGGGTTGTTGAGTCGCCGAGAGTCGTGAACCAGGCGACCTGGCCCGGTTCGATGCGCAGAACGTCGGCTTCCGACACATCGGTTTCGACGGTCATGACGCTGAGGTCTGCCAAAGTCAGGATGGTAGGCGCCGTCTGGTTGGCGTTCAGGGTCTGGCCTTCCACGGCTTCGATGGAAACGATAGTGCCCGAGATCGGCGCATAGATATTGGTGAATTCCAGCGTCGCCTGGTCGGCGCGCAAGGTCGATGTCTGACGGGCGATCTGCGCATCGACCGCTTCCAACTTTCCGGCTGCGACGGTGGCCTCAGCAATCGCGGACTCGTATTCGGCGCGCGCAATGGCATCGGCTTCGAACAGCATGGTGGCGCGTTCAGCCTCAGCCTTGGCCAAATTAAGCGATGCCTGCTGCTGCTTGCGGGTCGCCTGCAATTCCCGGAGCTGCGCCTTGTTGCCCTCAACACTGGTCGTCGCGATCGTTGCATCGATGCGGGCCAGCAGATCGCCTTTCTTGACGTTGTCGCCGGCCTCGACAAGCAGTTCCTTCAATTGGCCTGACACCTGGGCGCCAACAGCGACGGAGTCGTTCGCGACGATCTTTCCGGCAGCAGAAATCGTGACTTCAATGTCACCCCGCGTGACTTCGGCGGTCTGATATTCAGGCGCTTTCTCGCCGCCCCAAACCTGCTTCGCTAGAAGCGCGGCGACACCGGCCAGAACCAGTGCGGCAACGATCCAGACCCAGCGGCGGCGCTTCAGCGTTAATTTTTGCATGTAAACTCGGCAAGATTGATGGATTGGAGGCTATCGATTGAACGTGTACGCTGGAAAAATCCGTCGTGGCCGGCTGCTATGGACCAAATGTGTGTCAAAGATTTCGCGCGGTTACCCGAGAAATCTGCCTGCAAATGCCTCAGTTTGAGCAAAGTTCCCGCATCAGGCGAGATGCGTTCGAAAACCTGCCCGGACAGTTGCAAGTCCATCGGGTTTGAGGAAGGCTGGTCACGGTCTGATCGAGGTTCCACGTGACTCCTGTTTCCAGCAACCCAATCGCCGCCCCCTCACCCCGGAGGATCACCCTTCCGGCCCGGCCTGAACCGGTCACGGTGAACGCGGACGAGACGGCTGTGGTCGTCATCGACATGCAGAATGCCTACGCGTCCGAGGGCGGCTATGTGGATCTGGCCGGGTTCGATATTTCGGGCGCTGCAGGGGTCATTTCCAGCATCAAGACTGTCCTCGAGACCGCCCGGGCGTCCGGCGTACAGGTGGTTTACCTCCAGAACGGTTGGGATCCAGACTACAAGGAGGCGGGCGGGCCCGGATCTCCGAACTGGCACAAGTCGAATGCGCTGAAGACAATGCGGGCGCAGCCGGAACTGGCGGGGCAGTTGCTGGCGCGTGGCGGATGGGACTACGCTTTGGTCGATGGCCTGGCACCCCAGCCAGGCGATATCTGCCTGCACAAGACGCGCTACAGCGCCTTCTTCAATTCGCAGCTCGACAGCGTGTTGAGAGCGCGGGGCATCCGCAACATCGTGTTTGTCGGAATCGCATCAAATGTCTGCGTTGAGTCGACCCTGCGCGACGGATTTCATCTCGAGTATTTCGGCATCATGCTGGAGGATGCGACACATCATCTGGGGCCGGACTATGTGCGGGATGCGACAGTCTACAATGTCGAGAAGTTTTTCGGCTGGGTGAGCACCGTGGCCGACTTCTGTGGCACCTTCGGACAAATCCCAAAGAGCGAGACCTAGACGATGCCGATGAAGCCGATCAATCCGCCGCAATTTCCGACGCCCATCGCGCCCTATTCTGCGGGCGCAAAGGCGGACAATGTGGTCTATGTGTCCGGAACGCTGGCACTCGGCCAGGGCGGCGTAGTGCTGCATGTGGGGGACGCAGCGGCACAGACGCGGCACATCCTCGAAGTGATCAAGACCACGCTGGAAGCCGCGGGCGGCACGATGGCAGACATCGCGTTCAATCACATCTTCCTGAAGGATTGGGCAGACTATCCGGCAATGAATGCGGTTTATGCCGAGTACTTTCCGGAGGCCAAACCGGCGCGCTATTGCATCCAATGCGGCTTGGTTAAGCCGGACTGTCTGGTCGAGATTGCCAGCGTGGCGCACCTCTCCCTCTGATGCCCTTTTCGAGATCCGGCCTGTACCATGAGCTGCACGGGTCACCGGATGCGCCTTTTCTGGTTCTGTCGTCCGGCCTCGGCGGATCCGCGAACTACTGGGCGCCCAATCTCGCTGTGCTGTCGGAAGCCTACCGCGTTGTCGTCTACGATCATCGCGGCACCGGGCGCAGTGACCGTTCCGTGCCGGACGGCTTTACCGTCAATCACATGGCAGACGACTTGCTGGAACTACTTGCCGAGCTTGGTACGCCGCGCGCGCATGTGATGGGCCACGCAGCCGGCACGGTGGCTGGACTCGCCATGGCGCTGAAAGCGCCCGAAAGCATCCAGAGCCTTGTCGCTGTGAATGGCTGGAGCCGCGCCGATCCGCATTTCCTGCGCTGTTTCGAAACGCGGCTGGCGCTGCTGCACGGCAGCGGGCTCATGGCGTTCCTGCGGGCGCAGCCGGTCTATCTTTACCCGGCAAACTGGATCTCGGCGAACCTGGACTGGCTTGACGCAGAGGCGGAACATCAACGCAAGAACTTTCCTGGAAATGCGACGACTGAAGCGCGTATCGCCGCTCTGGCGGCCTTCGATGTTCATGACCGTTTGAGCGACATTGCCTGCCCAGTGCTGGCCCTGTGTGCAGCAGATGACATGCTGGTGCCGTCAAAATCTTCTCAAGCGCTTGCGGCGGGCCTTCGCCATGGCACACTGGTCGAAATGGACCGGGGCGGTCACGCTTGCAATGTCACGCAGGCTGACCGGTTCAATCAGATCGTACTGGACTGGCTTACCGGTCAGCAATTCTCACAGGAGTAAGTCTCATGCAGGTCGGCGTTTTCGTTCCCATTGGCAACAATGGCTGGCTGATTTCGGAGAACAGTCCGCAATACATGCCGACATTTGATCTGAACAAGGAGATTGCAGTCCGGGCTGAAAAGTACGGCTTGGACTTCCTTCTCTCGATGATCAAGCTGCGCGGCTTTGGCGGCAAGACGGAGTTCTGGGAACACAATCTTGAGAGCTTCACCCTGATGGCAGGCCTTGCGGCCGTGACCGAGAAGATCAAGATTTACGCAACATGCGCGACGCTGGTTATCCCGCCCGCCTACGCGGCGCGGATGTGCAATACGATTGACTCGATCAGTCATGGCCGGTTCGGCCTGAACCTGATTACGGGGTGGCAACGCCCTGAATATTCCCAGATGGGCCTGTGGCCGGGCGACGAGCATTTCCGCAACCGCTACCAGATGCTGAGCGAGTATGCACACATATTGAGGGAATTGTGGGAAACGGGCGAGTCAGACTTCAAGGGTGACTATTACCAGATGGACGATTGCCGAGTCCGCCCTCTTCCCACGGGCGAGATGAAGATTATCTGCGCCGGCAGCTCCGATGAAGGACTGGCCTTTTCCGCTCAGTATGCGGATTATTCCTTCTGTCTGGGCAAAGGTGTCAACACACCCACGGCGTTTGCCTTCAACAACGAGCGCCTGGCCGCCGCGACAGCCAAGACCGGCCGGGACGTCTCTGTCTTCGTGCTCGTCATGGTCATTGCGGCAGAAACGGACGAGGAGGCGATGGAGAAATGGATCCACTACCGGGAAGGCGTGGACCAAGAAGCCGTCGCGTGGCTGGGCGCACAGGGCGCTGCGGACAAGACGTCAACCTCCACCAATGTGCGCCAACTGGCAGACCAGGCTTCCGCCGTGAATCTCAACATGGGAACCTTGGTCGGGTCTTATGAAAGTGTGGCACGCATGCTGGATGAAATGGCAACCGTTCCCGGAACGGGCGGCGTGCTACTGACTTTTGATGATTTCATCGAAGGCGTCGAAAAATTCGGCACGCGCATCCAGCCTTTGATGAAATGCCGGTCCGTTTGAACGTCAGGAAATTCCGGGCGCTTTCACAAGGTTGCGTCCGGAATTCTTGGCGTCACGCAGGCAAGCGTCTGCACAATCGATAATTTCACGCGCCGTCATGCCGGGCTCAGCCTTGGCCAAACCGAAGGATGCCGTGACCCCCGTTACCACGACTCCATCGTCGGAAATCCTGTGGACGGTGTTCTTGAAGTCGTGCTTGAGCTTCACCAGCATGTTGTAGGCCGACATAAGGTTGCGGCCCGGCAGGATCATCGCGAATTCGTCGCCGCCATAGCGGGCCACGATTTCACCTTTTTCCAGACTGGAGGCCATCAGGCCCGCAAAGGCGGCCAGCAATGCATCGCCGGCAGGATGCCCATGCGTGTCGTTGAGCGACTTGAACCGATCAATGTCGGTCAGGACGAAGCAGAAGCCCTCGTTGAGTTTGGCGGCGCGACTGACGGCTTCTTCGATATGTCGATCAAAAGCTCGGCGGTTTGGAATCTGAGTGACAGGATCACGAAGGCTTTGCGCCTGAACTTCTTCCAGTTGATGATTGAGTTCGCCGATAAGGCTTTGCGAGCGCGCAAGCCCGTCGTTCAGGTCGCGGGTCATTTCAGCCATGCGCCGGTTCTGCTCAAGCAATCCAGAGACCACGGCTGTGAGACTTTCGGTCGTGGTAGCGTCGGGCACTTTCGCAGCGAACGTGTCCAGCGAGCTGGAAAAGTCGTCGTTCTGCTTGAGGCTCTTCTCGATGATTTCCAGGACGGAACCTATTTCATTACCGATGGCCTGGCTGATGCCCTGAGCGGCATAAGCCTCTGCATCGTCCAGCAAGTATTCCTGGTAAAGCGACTCGATATCGTAAGGGCTCAGCTGATCCTTCAGTTGAAGAAGATCGTTTACATCCGCCACCAACGCCTCGTTTGAACCGGTCGTATAGGCAAACAGAACTGCATACGCGTTCGGATAAGGCGCCGTGTGATACTTACCCATCAGGTTGAACACGCGAATCGCTGCCTGGCAGACTTCCCTGAAGCTGCGTTGCGCCGGGCTGGCGGGTGTGGCGTCGGCCGAGGCGACGGTCGTGGTCAACATGAATCAAACCTGTGAAGCGCGCCCACGAAGGCGCCAACATGGTTACTTCACTACAGACAGGGTTTTTTTCAGGTTAATTGCGACCACGAATCCGAGCCGAACGCGCAGATTGCATTGCATATTTTGCAGCAGACATCGCTGCGCCCCAAATCGGACAGGGGTGTATTTCGTGGGCACGACATCGGGCATTTTGTCCACCGCGCGCTATCGTCAGATCGCGCTTCCGAAGTCTGAAGGGGACTGCCGTCGCGTCGGAGCTGCTGCATTTACAGCAGGAGGCAGGAGCGTGCCGGCGAGCATTTGCCTGAAATTCGTGCGTTACGCTGGGTCATCGATTTCGGACATGTGTTTTCGATTGCGCCATCGCAAAATATCAGAATATCATTCCGTTTTCCGTATTAGACCGTATTGCGCGGTCCGAATCTACAAGGGGTGAATTTCGGTGAAACACGCATTCTGGATTGCAAGCTTGGTAACGACGTGTCTTGCGGCCTGCGCGCCACATGCGTCTGGCCCATCGGACGACACTGCCATTTCGCCAGAAGACCAGCTGATCGCCCAATTGATCGACGCAAAGCCCGGCGACGTCATCGAAGTGCCTGAGGGCAAACTGTCTTTCGACCGAGGCCTCAGCCTTACGGTCGATGGCGTGACGCTCAAGGGTCAAGGCATGGACAAGTCGATCCTGAGCTTCACCAATCAGGTCGCCGGCGCCGAAGGCCTGCTGGTACGGGCCAGCAACTTCACCATCGAAGACCTTGCCATTGAGGACGCCAAGGGTGACGCGCTCAAGGTCAACGAAGGCGACAACATCGTGATCCGCCGGGTGCGGACAGAATGGATGGAGGGGCCCAAAACCGAGAATGGCGCGTATGGCATCTATCCGGTCCAGACGACGAACGTCCTCGTTGAAGAAAGCGTCGCTATCGGAGCATCCGATGCCGGCATCTATGTTGGCCAATCAAAAAATGTCGTGGTGCGCAACAACCGTGCTGAACTGAACGTCGCGGGAATCGAGATCGAGAACACGATTGATGCCGATGTTTACGGCAACGTCGCCACAAACAATACGGGGGGCATCCTTGTATTCAACATGCCCGAATTGGTGCAGGCCGGAAGCCGGACCCGCGTATTCAAGAACGAAGTCATCGCCAACAACACCGCGAACTTTGGCCACGAGGGCACGGCTGTTGCTGGCGTGCCGGCGGGAACGGGCGTTATCGTCAATGCAAACGATGCGGTTGAGATTTTTGAGAACAATATCATCGACAACAAGACCGGTGGCATTGTGATTTCCAGTCTGTTTGGTTCGGGCTACTCGCCGAAGACCACCAGCGAGACATACGATCCCTACCCTGAGAGTATCTACATCTACGGCAACACGTTCAGCGGCGGCGGTGCGGAACCATCGACCCCGGAGCTGGTAGCTCTGAAAATGGCGGTTGCAGGCCCAGATGGCCGCCTGCCGGACATCGTGTGGGATGGTTTTCTGGACGAGAAGAAAATGGTCAGCGGCAAAATGCCGGACGAACTCCGCATCTGTGTGGACAATGGCGACGCCGAAGTCGTTGATGCGGATTACAGGAACGGAATGGCCGCACCCAAAGTGGGCAAGGATGCGTATGCCTGCACGCTGGAAAAACTGCCGGCTGTAACGCTGGCCGGGGTCAATTGATGCCGGCTGGAGACGCTCCCCTCCAATGCAGCAGCTTCAACGCATGAGCACTTACGCCCCGAAGTTGCTGATATTGTGGGTCGCGGTCTTTGCCGCGTTGGCCTTGTCTGCATGCGGAGGAGGCGGCGCAGGCAAGCCGGTCGAAGCGACGTTCCATGTTGAAGACCCGCCCATGCTCAGCGACTGGGGTATCTACTCAGTCGCAAACGGCGCCGTTGAATTGAGCCCGGGTGTGGTGCCGTTCGATCTCAATTCGACGCTGTTCACGGACTACGCTCACAAGCTGAGAACAATCTGGATTCCTGGTGGCAAGGGCGGAGCTTACCGGGAGAACGACTACCCTGACTTTCCTGTCGGAACGGTGATCAGCAAGACATTCTACTATCCTCGGCCCGAAGCCTCAGCCGGCGCATTCGACGGGCGCATTTCCAAATCAGATCAACCGTCCGGCGAAGTTGATCCTGCCCTCCGAGACCTGTCGTCCGTGCGCCTTGTCGAAACGCGCCTTCTGGTGCGGCGTGACAAAGGTTGGTCGGCCCTCTCATACATCTGGAACGACGCGCAAACGGATGCCGTGTTCAAGAAGATCGGCGATGCAAAACCGATGACGCTTGTCAGCGCTGACGGCACTGAGACGAATTTCACGTATATCGTTCCGAACACGAACCAATGTGAAGGCTGTCACGCCACGAACAATACAACTCGGCAAATCGGACCGTTAGGTGTGCGCCCGCGGCACCTCAACAAGGATTTCACGTACGGCGACGGCAAGACGAACCAGATCGATCACCTCGCCATGATCGGATATCTCACTGAAGCGGCGCCGTCGGCGACAGCGCCGCGCAATGCCGACTGGACTGATACGACCCTGCCGGCAGACGTCCGCGCACGGGCATATCTGGATATCAATTGTTCGCATTGCCACAATCCGGTCGGTCCCGCCGATACTTCAGGCCTTTTCCTGACGCTCGACACACCGACAGGCCCCTCGTTGGGACTGTGCAAATTGCCAATCGCAGCCGGTGCCGGAACAGGCGGCCGACGCTACGACATCGTTCCGGGAAGTCCGGAACATTCCATCCTGCCCTTCCGCATGGAAACGATCGCCCCCGGATCAATGATGCCGGAGCTAGGCCGGTCCTTGCCACATACCGAAGCCGTGTCCGTCATTCGTCAATGGATCACCGAAATGGAGGGTGAATGCCCGTCCGCCGGCTAGTCCCGCAGGTAGTTGGCGAGAAAGCTCTCGAGGTTCACCTCGAGTTCCTTGAAGTATTTTCCCGACTGCCGGACTTCGCCCCGGCTGACGAGCGTGTTCTCGACCACGATGATGACCTGCATCGTGATCTCAGCCACGATGGACGCTTCTCCGCCCGAAAAGCCGTCTCCGCCCTTCGCCCAGTAATCCGCAAGATAATCCGTGATGCTGTTGGGCTTGTTGCTCGTCAGTTTTTGCGGAATGTGCAGGGCCATCAATGTGCCGTAGTAAGGATGCTCGTCGAAATACCGGCGAAGGCAGTTCAACGTCGCACTCAGCCTGGTACGCCAGGTCGGGAACCGGTCCCGGTCTTCAAAGATTCCGAAAATCTCGGCATCGATCCGGCCGGTCGTCTGCTCCAGCAACTCCCGGAAGATGTCTTCAACGCCTGGAAAATAACGATAAAGCGAACTGACCGGCACTCCGGCCGTTTCAGCAATCTGCAACGCAGTAACGGAATGTGGCGGATTGGCCGCCAGCAGCGTGGCAGTCGCGGCCAGGATCGTATCGACGCGGATCTGCGCGCGCAGCTGTTTGGGCGCTTCCAATGTCCTGAGTGGCACGAACTGCAGTTTCTGAAGGCTTTCCGTCTTCGTCATGATCACAACATCAATATTGGTTTGCCGGCTGGCGACCGGATCGAATCTTCCGCATCGGTACTAGGTGGCGCCCACCGGTCAAGACCATGCACAACCTCACACTTGTCTTTTGGCAGCTTACAAACAATCCCTGACTGGAGAATCGCATGAACACCAAACTATTGCTTTCTTGCGGCGCGGCGAGCCTCGCACTCACATTTCAGCTGGCAACGGCGCAGGAAGATGCGTCCGACAACGATCGGAAGGTGCTGGAAACGGTGACAGTGAGTGCTCAGCAGCGTGATCAGAATGCTCAGGATGTGCCGATTACGCTGCAAGTCATTTCCGACAAGAATATTGATATTCTTGCGGCAGACGACATCGGCGACCTCGACACGTTCATTCCAGGCCTTGAGGTTAGCAACGGAAGCCCGACCCAGCCACGCTACAGCATCCGCGGCGTGACCACATCCGATTTCGGGGTCGGCACGGATCCGGCGGTCGGTGTCTACGTGGATGGAATCTACTCGGCGCGTTCCGGAGCATCGCTGCTGGCCTTCAACGATGTCGAGCGCATCGAAGTCGTCAAAGGCCCGCAAGGCACGCTTTACGGACGCAACAGCGCGGCCGGCGCCGTAGCTATCACCACCCGCAAGCCAAGCGACAAATTCGAAGCCGAGATCGGCGCACGGGTTGGCGAATTCAACAAGCGCCGCCTGGAAGGCCTGATCAACGTTCCGCTCAGCGACACAGTCGCCGTGCGCGTCAATGCAGTCGTCAACAAGCGCGACGGATTGTTCGAAGATGCAGCAACCGGCCAGGACTACAGGACTGAAGACAACTGGGCGGTGCGGGGCGCTGTGCGTTGGGATCTTACGCCTGACCTGCGCGCCATTCTGACATACACACATGACGAGCTGGACCAAGATGCGCGCCCTGCCATCGGACTGGTCACCCTCCCCGCAGCGCCGGGCACGCCGTCACTGCCGGCGGATCCTGCGACCTATATCAATCCGTTCACTGCGCCGATCCTGAACGACGTCGTCGGTAACTCCGAGAAGCGGAACCTCGATGAAGCGACACTCAATGTCAGCTACGATCTTGGCGAAATGGTGCTGACATCCCTGACGTCATACCGGACTTTCAGCACCAACAACCGCGAAGACGAAGACGGCACGAACCGGATTGAAACCTATTTCGATACGAACAACCGCGAATGGAACGACAGCTACTATCAGGAGTTCCGCCTGTCGGGCGAAACCGGAAGGTTCAACTGGATCGCGGGGACGAGCTATTACAACGAAACAGCTGACCAACGCAGCGACACCTTTACCTACACCGACACGATCAACACCATTCTCGGAAACATAGGGGCCGGAACACCGCTCAGCGACATCGAGAATTTTGTCTTGATCCCGAACGACATTCCGATCTCCCTGCTCGGGCACGGCTGGTCGGAAGACATGATCAATAGCGGCGATTTCAATGCCTTTGCAGTCTTCGGCGATGTAATCTGGGCAGCGACGGACCGGCTGAATCTGACGGCCGGCCTTCGCTACACCCGAGATGAAAAAACCTTCTCTTGGCTCAACGGACCGCGCAGCGCACCGGAATTCGATGCGGCGCTCCAGGCTCTGGATGATCTCGGAATTCTCGGGTTGGTTGGTGCGTCGCCGGATGATTTCGCGTTTGATATCATCTTTGACCTCAGTTCACTGACAGGCGTGCCCTGCGACAACGGCGTCACGGTGGCAGAAGGCGTCAAGTGCGAAAGCAGTGACAGCTGGTCCAACGTTAGCCCGCGATTCGTTGCTGACTATAAGCTTACAGACGACATCCTTCTGTTCGGCTCCTACGCCAAAGGCTACAAGGCGGGCGGCTTCAACAGCGTTGAAGTCGCATCCAACTTCGACAACGAAGACGTCACCAACTACGAGTTCGGGGTGAAATCGACCTTCCCGTCGGCAAACCTGCTGGTGAACGTTTCCTATTTTCAGTACACCTACAATGACAAACAGGCGATCAGTCTGGTTCTCTTGCCCGGCGCAACCGTGCCTCAATACGTTGTCGAAACCAGCGACGAAGAAGCCATTGGTTTCGACCTCGAAACCCGCTGGACCCCAACTGACGCACTGTCCTTCTTTGGAAACGCTCAGTATATCGATGTGACCTACAAGGACCGCGTGAACCGTAGCGGAACGGATCTCTCAGGCGAACCGACAGGCGTGCCGGAATGGTCGTTCGCGATCGGCGCCAACTACGTCCTAGACCTTGCGAACTATGGCGATCTGGAATTCTCGATCGCCCACGCCTACGAAGGCGAGTGCCGGTCCAACTCCGAAGCCCTCGCGCAAGGCGGCTGCTCCG
>JBGSKU010000235.1:0-6822 GCA_041741055.1 Hyphomonas sp. | reverse complement strand
TCAGCGTGGGCCGCAAAGGCGCGCGCAACGCTTTCCTGCAACTCACGCGCGGGGCTGGGAACCGCTTCGAGGTCCAGGGCTGCCAGCGTGACGGTGCCAGCCAGAACCGCCTCGATCCCCTGCTCGGCGAGGATCGACTTGGCGCCTTTCAGCGTCATGCCACGCTCATGCACCAGCACACGGATGGCGCGCAGGGCGTCCATGTCCTGCGGGCGGAACATGCGGCGGCCATCGTCGCGCTTGATCGGGCGCACTTCCTTCGGGAAACGGGTTTCCCAATAGCGCAGCACATGGGTTTCAAGGCCCAGCTCGTTTGCCGCTTCACCAATCGACCGGAAGGCTGACGAAGATTTCTCGATCCGGGATTTGAGTGCGGTCATGCTGGTATCCTGAAAAGGTTCAGTCGCGTCCGACGCGTGACTTCAGCATCGGCGAAGGACGGAACGTGACGACGCGGCGGGCGGCGATGGGCGCCTCTTCACCGGTCTTGGGATTGCGGCCTTCGCGGGCCGATTTCGAGCGGACAACGAAATTGCCGAAGCGGGCGAGCTTGACTTCTTCTTCATGCTCGAGCGCCGCGCCGATCAGGTCGAGCGTACGGTCCAGCAAGTCTGAAGATTCTTGCCGTGTAACGCCCACTTCGCGAACGATCGCGTCGGTGACTTCGGCACGGGTAACAGTCGCGTTGCTCATCTTGCCCATTCGCCTCTCGTTAAAGCCTAAGCCCGGTATCTTAACGAAATCCTAGCGAGGCCGTTAGCGAAATCTGATGGGCGCGGACCTTAAAGACGGAAAAGGCTGGCGCCCCAGGAGAAGCCGCCGCCCATCGCTTCGGACAGGATCAGGTCGCCCGGTTTGGCGCGGCCCGTGCGCACGGCATGGTCGAGTGCGAGCGGAATCGAGGCTGCCGACGTGTTCGCATGCTGATCAACAGTGATCACCACCTTCTCTTCCGGAATGTCGAGTTTCTTCGCCACGCCGTCGAGAATGCGCTTGTTGGCCTGATGGGGCACGAACCAGTCGATGTCCGCCGAGGTCAGTCCCGTTTCCGCCAATACGGTTTCGATGGCGGAGGAGATATTGGTGACGGCGTGTTTGAACACGCGGTTCCCCTCCATCCGGATATGGCCGATCGTGCCGGTGGAGCTGACGCCGCCGTCGACATAGAGCAGGTCTGCCTTCAAGCCATCGGTGCGGATGTGGTGAGTGATGATGCCCTCGTCGGGCGCAAATTCGCCGTCGCGGGCTTCGATCACGACCGCGCCGCCGCCATCGCCGAACAGCACGCAAGTGCCTCGGTCCGACCAGTCGATGATGCGCGTGAAGGTTTCGGCGCCGATGACCAGCGCACGCTTGAACAGGCCCTGCTTCAGTAGCGAGTCGGCGGTGGCAAGCGAGAACAGGAAGCCGGAGCAGACGGCCTGCACGTCGAACGCCGCGCCCTGCGTGATGCCGAGCTTTGCCTGCACGGCGGTGGCGGTGGCTGGAAAGGTCTGGTCGGGCGTCGTGGTGCCGAGCACGATGAGGTCAATGGCAGATGCCTCGAGACCCGCCGCAGCCAGGGCGCGGCGCGCTGCGGCGGTCGCAATATCAGAGGTCAGTTCGCCATCGGCTGCGATGTGGCGCTGGCGGATGCCGGTGCGTTCGCGGATCCATTCGTCGGAGGTATCCACCATGCCCGCGAGTTCGGCATTCGTGAGAATGCGCTCGGGAAGGTAGCTTCCGGTGCCGAGAATGAAACTGCGCCGCGCCATGCTGGTTCGTCCTTTTGATCGCCGGTGCGCTGCCGTCAGGCTGCGACGCCGCCGGTTCCAATCCTTGCGAGGTTGGCGGCAATCTCATCCTGGAAATCGCTGCCCGCGAGATCTGCAGCCATCTCGCAGGCGCGGGCAAAGCCGCGCGCGTCGGCGCCGCCATGGCTTTTCACGGAGATACCGCCGAGCCCCAGCAGGACCCCGCCATTGACGTTGCTCGGGTCCATCAGCGACTTCAGCCTTTTGAGGCCGCTCATCGCGAGCACGGCGCCAGCTTTGGACATCAGGCTTTCGGTAAAGGCCGTGCGCATGTGGCTGGCCAGCATCCGCGCGACCCCCTCGCCCGTCTTCAGCGCCACATTGCCGGTAAAGCCGTCGGTGACGACCACATCGACCGCACCTGTGGAAATGTCGTCGCCCTCGACGAAGCCGCGATAGTCCATATCGAGCCCGGCAGCGCGCAGCCATTCGTGGGCTTCGCGGACCTCTTCATGGCCCTTCATTTCTTCAGAGCCGATATTGAGGAGGCCGACCGAGGGCTTTTCGAGGCCCAGCGTGGCGCGGGCAAAGGCTTCGCCCATGATTGCGAAGGTGACGAGCTGCTGAGCATCGGCTTCCACATTGGCGCCGACATCAAGCACGATCGTCCGGCCGCGCAGGGTGGGCCAGACCGCTGTCATGGCAGGGCGGTGCACGCCCTCCATCTTGCGCAGGATCAGCATCGAAATGGCCATCAGCGCGCCGGTATTGCCGGCAGAAACCGAGGCCCCGGCCGTGCCATCCTTGACCGCCTGAACGGCGTTCCACATGGAGCTGCCCTTGCCGCGCCGAAGCGCCTGGCTGGGCTTCATGTCGCTGGTGATCTTCTCGGCCGCGTGGATGATCGTCGCGCGCGCTTCCAGCACCGGACGGCCGGCCACCAGCGGCGCCAGCAGCGCTTCATCGCCATGCAGCTGAACGCGCATGCCGGTACGGCTTTCGAGGAATTGCGCGACCCCATCGACGACGATGCCGGGGGCATTGTCTCCGCCCATGGCGTCGATCGAAAGGGTGTTTGAAGACTGCATCCGGTCCTGTGCCTGACAATGAGTGGCCAGATATACGTAATTTCGCGTGGTTTAAGGGGCGCCGGAGGGCAAGGCAACGGCTCACATGCGGCTGATGTCAGCCTTGCGCAGGTGCATTGCTGGTCCATTCCAGCCGCCCCAGCAGGATTTCTTCGTCGGATTGGCGGGCCAGACGCGCCTGCATCCCGAGCAGGATGGTCGCCATGCTGACCGCGCGCGTGGCCGCGACGACTCCATTGCGGCGCAGGACATCGGCGATCCGGGCCGTCTGACCGGGCGACTCGGAATCCTGAAGTGCTGCGAACAAGGCCTTGCCGAGGCCGGCATGGTTTTGAGCCAGTTTGCGTACCTTGCGGGCAATCGAGGCATCGCCCACGCCCTTTTCCCTGTAGGCGGCGTCAAACCCGTCCAGCACGAGCGTATCCAGCCGTTCGATGATGCGCGCGGCGTCCGGACCCGGAATACGGCTGATCCGGTCGCAGGCGAGGCTGGTCAGGATGGTGACCATTCCGGCCCGCCCGCCGAACGTGTCCGGCACGCCGCTGGCCACGTAATGAACCGGCGCCAGGGCATGGCTGAGCAGACGAGCATAGGCTTCCGCCGCCGCTTTCCGGCGCGCCGAGCGCCGTTGGAACCAGTTGCCCGAAAATGCCGTCACGAATGCACTCCCATGCTTGCCAAGCCCGGTTACCTCCAGCTAGGTCGTTGGTCAAAGCCCATCGGGAGCGACTCCATGCGTAAATCTGCCTTCCTGGCGGCCAGCCTGCTTATCCTGCCGCTGACGGCCTGCCTGTCGCCCGCGCGCGACTTTCACGGCTACATTCCCGATGAAGTCCAGCCCTACGACATCAAACCGGGCGAAGACACACGCTCGTCAGTTTCCGCCCAACTGGGCTCGCCATCGACCAAAGGCCTGTTCGACACCAACACCTGGTTCTACATTTCGGACGTTCAGGAGCGCTTTGCGTTCTATACGCCGAAAGTAGCCGACCGCAGCATCACGGCTATCCGCTTCGGAGAGGATGACAAGGTCGATGAAGTGCTGCGCTACACGGCCAAGGATGGCCAGGTGATCAGCTATGCCGCCCGCGAGACGCCGACGCGCGGCCGCGAACTGGGCCTCTGGGAGCAAATCTTCGGTACGGTTGGCAATGTGCGCCTGCCGAACACCGACGAAGCCACGCCCGACAACCCGACCGGACGGCGCCAGTAAATCCCGCCATTCTGCAAAAGCAGCCAAATTGAAAAGCCCCGGAACCGAAGTTCCGGGGCTTTCCTTTTCAGTTCAGGATCCGGCCCTTAGTGGGACGCCAGCACCGCGAGCATCAGAAGCGCGACGATGTTGGTGATCTTGATCATCGGGTTCACGGCCGGACCGGCCGTGTCCTTGTAGGGGTCACCGACGGTGTCACCAGTCACAGCAGCCTTGTGGGCTTCAGAGCCCTTGCCGCCATGGTGACCGTCTTCGATGTACTTCTTCGCATTGTCCCAGGCGCCGCCGCCCGAGGTCATCGAGATGGCCACGAACAGGCCTGTCACGATCACGCCGAGAAGCATGGCGCCGACCGAGGCAAGCGCTGCGCCCGAACCGGCGATCAGGTAGATCGCAATGAACAGCACGATTGGCGACAGCACCGGAAGCAGCGACGGAACCACCATTTCCTTGATAGCCGCTTGCGTCAGGATATCCACGGCGCGGCCATAGTCAGGCTTCACTTCGCCCTTCATGATGCCCGGCATTTCGCGGAACTGACGGCGGACTTCTTCGACCACTGCCTGAGCGGCACGGCCCACCGCCATCATCGACATACCGCCGAAGAGGAACGGGAGAAGGCCGCCGAACAGGAGGCCAACCACGACGTAGGGATTGGCAATCGAGAAATCGACCGTGACGTTGTAGAAGAACGAGCCTTCGGTGGCACGGGCCGCGAAGTATTTCAGGTCTTCCGAGTAGGCGGCGAACAGCACCAGGGCACCGAGACCGGCAGAACCGATGGCGTAGCCCTTGGTGACGGCCTTGGTGGTGTTGCCCACAGCGTCCAGCGCGTCGGTCGTCTTGCGGACTTCCGAAGGCAGTTCGGCCATTTCGGCAATACCGCCAGCATTGTCCGTAACCGGACCAAAGGCGTCGAGCGCAACGATCATGCCGGCGAGTGCGAGCATGGTGGTCGTTGCGATGGCGATGCCGTAAAGGCCGGCCAGGTTGAAGGTCAGCAGGATGCCGCCGATGATCGTCAGTGCCGGAAGCGCGGTGGCTTCAAGCGAGACAGCAAGGCCCTGGATGACGTTCGTGCCGTGACCGGACTCGGAGGCTTTCGCGATCGAGCGCACCGGGCGGTACTTGGTCTCGGTGTAGTAGGCCGTTACCACAACGATCAGCAGGGTGACGAACAGACCCGCCACGCCGCACGCGAAGAGTTTCCAGCCGGTGATGTCCGCCGCCTGGCCCGTGACCGGGTCGACGAGGCCGAGCAGGTCGCCTGCGCCGGCAAGCGTGCCGGCAAGGCCGCCTGGCAGGACGGTCTGGATGGCAATCGCGAGGCCGCCGATGGACAGGACGCCCGTGACGATGAGTGCCTTGTAGAGCGCGCCCATGACATCGGTGGAGCCTTTCGCCAGCGTGGCGAAGAAGGTGCCGATGATCGAGGTGACAATGCAGACGGCGCCGATGGCGAGCGGAAGCATCATGATCTCGCCGATATACGGCGTGGAGGCGAAGTAGATGCCGCCGAGAACCATCGTGGCAACGAGCGTCACCGCATAGGTCTCAAACAGGTCGGCCGCCATGCCGGCACAGTCACCGACGTTGTCGCCGACGTTGTCTGCAATGGTGGCGGCGTTGCGCGGATCATCTTCCGGGATACCGGCTTCGACCTTGCCAACCATGTCGCCGCCGACATCCGCACCTTTGGTGAAGATACCGCCGCCAAGACGGGCGAAGATCGAGATGAGCGAGGCGCCGAAGCCGAGCGCCACAAGGGCGTCGATGATTTCGCGCTTCTGGCCTTCATCTGTCAGCGACAAGCCCATCGGGCCGGTCAGGATGCCGTAATAACCAACGATGCCGAGCAGTGCGAGGCCGACCACGAGCATGCCGGTAACGGCGCCCGATTTGAAGGCCATCTGCAGGCCCTCATTGAGGCCCTTGCGCGAGGCTTCGGTGGTGCGGACGTTGGCGCGGACCGAAACGAGCATGCCGATGAAACCTGCTGCGCCCGAGAGCACGGCGCCGATCACGAAGCCGAGTGCCGCCTGCCAGCTGAGCGCAACGGCGAGCACGACGGCGACACCGACACCGACGATAGCGATGGTGCGGTACTGACGGCTGAGATAGGCGTTAGCGCCTTCCTGGATGGCCTGGGCGATTTCGATCATGCGCGGCGTACCTGCCGGCGCTTTCATGATCGAAGTGATCTGCCAGTAGCCGTAGGCAACCGACAAGAAGCCCGCACCGAGTGCGAGTAAATACCATGTCATTCGCGTTCCTTCCTTAACCCCTGATTGGCCTCCAACCCAGCAAATGCTGGGCTGTGGCGTCTTTTAGCGACGGTTCTGCCTGCCAGCCGGCCCCCTGAGGTGCAACCCGCCTCGCTTTACGGGCGAGTGGCAGACAATCCGATTCTTCCATGCTCGAAGGCCACGGTTTCCGGGAGGTTAACGCGGCCGTCCTGATCAATCACAACCAATCCCGTTTCTGCCCGGATTCGACCGATGCGCGAAATAGGTAGACCCAACACCGCCGCCTCCCGGCTAACCTGGTCCCGGCTTGATGGCGGCGCCGCGATCAGCAGCTGGTAATCGTCGCCCCAGGTGGCGAGATCCAGCGCCTCCGCCCGCCCGGCTACGCCTCCAGCGAACGGCACCTGGTCCAGATTTATCTCCACGCCGCAGCCCGACGCCTCGGCCAACGACAGGGCATCGCCCAGCAGGCCGTCGGAAACGTCCATCGCGGCGGTCGCGAGCCTGGCCACGAGCCCAGCGGCCACTTTGGGCGGGATCTC